>NZ_JAVRHT010000046.1:0-23155 GCF_031846415.1 Rubrivirga litoralis
CGCCGTAGCGGCGTTGCATGCAACGCCGTTGGGCAACGGCGTCCGGGCGGGGCGGAGTCGTAGTAGGGACACCACGCGTGGTGTCCGCGTTCGCCCGGCGACGCGCCTAGGCCACGGGCGGGGCGGCGACCACCCCGCCCTCTGGGTCCGCGCTCCCCGGACACGACGAGTCGTGTCCCTACGGATGCCCGTCGTTGAGCGGGGCGGCGTGGCGCCCCCGCCGTTCGTCACCCGTCGCCCGTCGCCTCCTCCCCCGCCCCGCCCGGCCACTCGAGGAACTCGTCGCGCTCGATCTGGCGGCGGAGCTCGTTGAGCGCGTTGACGTCGGCCTGGAGGTCGGCGATGTCCTCCCCGCCCCGCTCGCGGACCTGGATCTCGCGCATGGCCGCCGTCACGGCCTCCTGGACGCGGTCGAGCTTGAGGAGCCGCATCGAGCTCGTCGCCGAGGCGAACGGGTCGTCGTCGCGGCCCTTGGGGGCCACGCCCACCTTGCCCTCCCAGTTCTCGCTGAGCCCGTGGCGCTCGGAGAGCGCCTCGGCCACGAGCCCACGCACGGCGTCGCCGTAGGCGCCGCGGACGAACGGGGTCGGGTCGATCTGGCCGGCCTCGAACTGGGCGATGATGGCCTCGACGGCGTCGCGCGGGGCGCCCTCGGTAAACTCGTCGGTCCCCATCCGCGTCAGCACGTGCTCGACCATCGCGGCCCCGTGGGCCAGCATGAGCCGGAGAAGCGACACCTCCTCGGGCTTTACCCGGACGACGGGCGGGGGCGGGGCGGCGGGTTCCTCCTCGTCCAGGCGCGGGGCGGGGCGGCGGGGCGGGGCTTGGCCGTCGTACTGGCGCCGCAAGTCGGTTTCGTAGACGCCGAGCGCCGACGCGGCCTGGCGGACGTACTCGCCGGCCTGGATCGGGTCCTTGAGCCGCTTGATCGTCGCCAGCACGTCGCGGACGGCGGCCGACTTCCCCTCGGGCGTGTCGAGCGAGCCGTCGCGCTGGGCGCCGGCGACGAGGAAGGCGACAAAGTCCTGTCGCTCGTCGCGGAGGAACGCGCGGAAGGCGTCGGCGCCGAACTGGCGGACGAACGAGTCGGGGTCGGCGCCGTCCGGGAGCGTGACGGCGTAGGGCGCGAGGCCGGCGTCGAGCGCGAGGTCCACGCCCTTCCGTGCCGCGCCCCGCCCGGCGGCGTCGGCGTCGAAGAGGAGGACGAGCCGCTGCACGTCGAGCTTGCGCAGGAGGTCCATCTGCTGCGGCGCGAGGGCCGTGCCGCTGGCGGCGACCACGTTCTGCACGCCCGCCTGCCACAGCGCCACCACGTCGGCGTAGCCCTCGACCACGATCGCCTCGCGCTCGGTGCGGATCGCGCGCTTGGACTGCTTCATCCCGTAGAGCACGCGGCCCTTGTGGTAGACCTCGGTCTCGGGCGAGTTGACGTACTTGGCCGGCGTGTAGTCATCGCTGCCGGTCCGCGTATCGGGGAGGATGCGCCCGCCGAACCCGAGCACCTTCCCGATGGGCGAGAGGATGGGGAACATGAGCCGGTCGCGGAACACGTCGTAGTGCCCGCCCCGCCCCCCCGCCCCGCCCTCGCGCGACTTCACCAGGCCGACCGCTTCGAGCACGTCGGGCTTGAACCCGGCCGTCTCGGCGGCCGTGGCGAGGGCGTCCCACGAGTCCGGCGCCGCGCCGATCCCGAACGCGACGACGGCCTCTTTGGTGAACCCCCGCTCTTTGAGGTAGGCCAGGGCGCGCTCGCCGGCCGGGGTCTTGAGCTGGTCGAAGTAGAACCCGGCCGCAAAGCGGAGCGCGGCGAGCAGCGTCCCCTTCCGGTCGGCCTCCGGCCCCGCCCCCTCCTCCTGGATCGTGATCCCGGCGCGGTCGGCGAGCAGGCGGACCGAGTCCAAAAACCCGACGCCCTCGATCTCCTCGACGAACTTGAACACGTCGCCGCCCCGCCGGCACCCGAAGCAGTAGTAGAGGTTTTGCGCCGCGTCGACCGAGAACGAGGGCGACTTCTCGTTGTGGAAGGGGCACAGCCCCATGTAGTTTTTCCCCTGCTTCTTCAGGCGCACCCGGTCGCTCACCACGTCCACGAGGTCGGACGCGGAGCGGACCTCGTCGATCGTCGAGTCGGGAATCGCGGGCATCGGTACGGGGTACGGGGTACGGGGTACGGGGTACGGGGTACGGGAAGATGCCTGGCGGGGCGGGGCGGCGCCACCGGGCGGGGCGGAAAACGGCCGGAATGTCCGAGGGGGCAAGCTGCGCCACCCCGCCCACGCCGAGGGCGGGGCGGCCGCCGTAGCGGCGTTGCATGCAACGCCGTCGGGCAACGCCGTCGGGCCGAGGCGCGAGGGCGGGGCGGCGTCCACCCCGCCCTCGCGCCCTCTGTACCGAGTACCCCGTACCGAGTACCCCGTACCGAGTACCCCGTACCGAGTACCCCGTACCGAGTACCCCGTACCGAGTACCCGCCCCCCGTCGGGCGGGGCGGCCCATGTTACCCCGGGAGCCGGGGCGCGCGGGCGCGGTCGGCCGGGTCCCACAGGACGGCGTCGCCCTCGCGGATCGTACCCCCGGCGGCGACCTCGGCGCGGAGGCCGCCCCGCCCGACGAGCGCGTCGAACGCCTCAGCCTGGCCCGTCACGCGCACGAGGTACTTGCACGGCGCGCACAGGCGGACGCCCTCGAAGCGGGCCTCGCCGATCTGGAACGGGACGCCGCGCAGGAGGGCCGGGTCCAGCCCCTCGACCACAAGGTTCCGGCGGTGCTCGCCGGCCGAGAGCGACACGCTGAACGCGGCCTCGGCCTCGCGGAGCGCCTCGGCCGAGATCAGCGTCACGGCGCGGCCGCGCCCGGGCCACCGGCTAAACGAGCCCTCGCCGGCCGCGTAGCGGTCGCCCTCCAGCCCCCGCCCCGCCAGCGCGCGCGCCTCGGGCACGCGCACGACGGGCGCCCCGGCGGCGGGCGCGGTGTAGAGGGCGACGAGGCGGGGCGGGGCGGACAAAGGGGCGGGGCGGAACTGAGCGGATCGGGGCGGCCTTAGACGCGCCCACCTGCTCCCGAGTCCCCATGCCCGACATGCCCCGCCCCCAAGACGCCTCCGCCGACGACCCCGTGACCGAGGTCGACCAGGAAGACGCCCCCACGCCCCAAGGCCGCGCCGACGACGACACCGACGTCCGCGACGACGACGGCGACACGGACATTAAGAAAGGTTGAAGGACGAGAGGGCCGAGCCGAAACACCCCGCCCCGCCCGCCGACGGTGAGGGCGGGGCGGTAGGACCGAGCGGACTCGCGGCGTCTACAGCCGCGTCCCTCCCCCATCCCGCCCCTCTTCATGCCGCGCTCTGAACGACTGATGATCCCCCGCGAGGGCGGGGCGGCGCTCGCGGCCCGCCTCGACCTGCCGGACAGCGGCGAGCCCTCCGCCTACGCGCTCTTCGCGCACTGCTTTACCTGCTCCAAGGACCTCCACGCCGTCCGCCGCATCGGCTCGGCGCTCGCGGAGCGCGGCGTGGGCGTGCTGGCCGTCGACTTCACGGGCCTGGGACGGTCTGAGGGCGCCTTCGAGGACACGTCGTTTTCGACCACGGTTCAGGACCTTGTGGACGCCGCGGCCTTCCTGGAGGCCGAGCGGGGTGAAGGGCCGCAGCTCCTCGTCGGCCACTCGCTGGGCGGGGCGGCCGTGCTCGCGGCCGCCGAGCGCGTCCCGTCGTCGCGGGCCGTGGCGACGATCGCGGCGCCGTGCGACCCGGCCCACGTCCGCCGCCTGTTCGTGGACGCCGAGGACGAGATCACGACCCGGGGCGAGGCGAGGGTCGACATCGGCGGGCGGCCGTTCACGGTCCGCCGGGAGTTCCTGGACGACCTGGAGAGCCACGACGCCATGCACGACCGGATCGCGCGGCTCGGCCGGGCGCTCCTCGTGTTCCACTCGCCCCAGGACCGGGCGGTCGGCGTCGAGCAGGCCCGCCACATTTTCCAGGCCGCGCGGCACCCCAAAAGCTTCGTCTCGCTCGACGGCGCCGACCACCTGCTGAGCGACGCGGGCGACGCCCGCTACGTCGCCGACGTCCTCGCCGCCTGGGCGGGGCGGTACCTGTGCCCGTCGCCCGACGCCACCCCGCCCGCCGCGAGCGACGCCGCCAAGGGCGGGGCGGCCGGAGACGGATCGGCGTACGCCGACCCCACGGTGCGCGTGCAGATCGGGAAGAGCGGGTTCCGCACCCAGATGTCGGCGCGCGGGTTCGGCGTCGCCGCCGACGAGCCGCGGTCGGTCGGCGGCACCGAGAGCGGCCCGACGCCGTACGACCTGCTCGGCATGGCCCTCGGCGCGTGCACCGCCATGACCGTGCGGATGTACGCCGACCGCAAGGGGCTCCCGCTCGACGCCGTCGAGGTCGACGTGGCGCACGCCAAGGTCCACGCCACCGACTGCCAAGCGTGCGAGACGGGCGGCGCCCGCCTCGACCGCCTGACGCGGACGCTCCGGTTCGAGGGCGACCTGGACGACGACGCCCGCGCCAAGCTGGCCGAGATCGCCGACAAGTGCCCCGTCCACCGGACGATCGAGGGCGGGGCGGACGTGGTGACGGAGCTCGCCCCGCCCGACGCCTCGCCCTGAACGCCGCCGACCCGCTCCGCGTACCCCCCTACCGCTCCCCCGCCCCGCTATGCCCGCCGCCCCGCCCGCCGTTTCCACGTCCGTTTCCGAGCGGTTCGCCGCCGTCCGCACCCAGACCGAGCGTCTGTGCGAGGGGCTCGTCACCGAGGACTACGTCGTCCAGTCGATGGCCGACGTGAGCCCGACCAAGTGGCACCTGGCCCACACGACGTGGTTCTGGGAGACCTTCGTGCTCACGCCCCACGCCGACGGCTACGCGCTCTACGACGAGCGCTACCCGTTCCTGTTCAACAGCTACTACGTCCAGGCCGGCGAGCGCCACTGCCGCGCGCAACGCGGCTACCTCTCGCGGCCCACGGTCGAGGAGGTCTTCGCCTACCGCCACCACGTGACCGACGCCATGCGCCGGTTCCTCGACGCGGGCGGGGCGGACTCCGACGCCGTCGCCGGCGTGATCGAGGTGGGGCTGAACCACGAGCAGCAGCACCAGGAGCTCATGGTGACCGACCTCAAGCACGTGTTCTCGGTCAACCCGCTCCGCCCCGCCCTCCGCGAGCGGCCGCTCGTGGGCGCCGAGAACCCGGGGCCGCTGGGCTGGCGGCCGTTCGAGGCCGGCCTCCACGAGATCGGCAAGGCGCTGGGGGGGGCGACGGCCGCCGAGCGGTTCCACTTCGACAACGAGGGGCCGCGCCACCGGGCCTTTGTCGAGGCCTTCGAGATCGGCGACCGCCTGGTGACGTGCGGCGAGTACGCCGAGTTTATCGCGGACGGCGGCTACGACGCCGCCCCGCTCTGGCTGTCGCTGGGCTGGGCCGAGCGCGAGGCGCGCGGCTGGGCCGAGCCGTTCTACTGGGAGCGTGACGAGGACGCGCCGCTCGGGTTCTCGCACTACACGCTGGCCGGGATGCGCCCGGTCGACCCGCACGAGCCCGTGACCCACCTGACCTACTTCGAGGCCGACGCCTACGCCCGCTGGGCCGGCGCGCGGCTGCCGTCCGAGGCCGAGTGGGAGGTCGCCGCGCGGTCCGTCTGGGACGGCTCCGGCGAGGCCCCCGCCCCGCCCACAGCGTTCGTCGAGGGCGAGCGGTTCCACCCGAACGCGGCCGCCTCGCCGGCCGGCGGCGACGGCGCGCCGAGCGCCGGGGACGGGGCGGGTCTGCGCCAGATGTTCGGGGAGGCGTGGCAGTGGACGCACAGCCAATACAGCCCGTACCCCGGCTACCGGCCCGTCGAGGGCGCGCTGGGCGAGTACAACGGCAAGTTCATGGCCAACCAGTTCGTCCTGCGGGGCGGGTCGGTCGCCACGCCGCGCGCCCACATCCGCCCGACGTACCGGAACTTCTTCCCGCCCGAGGCGGCCTGGCAGTTTACCGGCCTCCGCCTGGCGCGGTCGGCCTAGGGCGAGGCGCGGGGGGACGAGCCAACTCGCGCTCGGCCACCCCGCCCGCTCCTGCATGTCTCTCCCGTCCCCCATCCCTCCCCCCGAGTGCCCGACTCCGCCACCCCGCCCGCCGACGCCGGCGCGTCCTCCTTTCTCGCCGACGTCGTCCGCGGACTGAGCAGCCGACCGCGGACGCTCCCGGCCAAGTACTTCTACGACGAGCGCGGGTCGGAGCTGTTCGACGAGATCACGCGGCTCGACGCCTACTACCCGACGCGGACCGAGCGCGACATCCTCGAGACCCACGCCGACGACCTCGTCGACGCGATCGGCAAAAACTCGGCGCTCGTCGAGTACGGGTCGGGGTCGAGCGATAAAACGCGGATCCTGCTCAGCGCCCTCCACGCGCGGCGGACGCTCGCGGCGTACGTCCCCATCGACATCTCCGAGGACTACCTGCTGGCGACGGCCGAGCGCCTCCGGGCGGCCTACCCCGGGCTCCCCGTGCTGCCCGTCGCCGCCGACTACACGCGGCCGTTCCGCCTCCCCGCCCTCCCGCCCGAGACGGCTCGGCGCGTCGTCTTTTTCCCGGGCTCGACGATCGGCAACTTCACGCCCGACGAGGCCGAGGAGTTTTTCCGCCACGCGAAGGACGTGGCCGGGCGGGGCGGGGCGATCCTGCTCGGGGTGGACCAGAAAAAGGACCCGGCCGTACTCGAAGCCGCCTACGACGACCCCGAGGGCGTGACGGCCGCGTTCAACCTCAACCTGCTGCAGCGCCTCAACCGCGAGTTCGGCGCCGACGCCGACCCGGACGCCTGGGCGCACGAGGCTCGGTGGAACGAGGCCGAGGGCCGCATCGAGATGCACCTGCGGAGCACCCGGGACCAGACGCTCCACGTCGGGGACCGCGCGTTTAGCTTTCGGGACGGCGAGACGATCCACACCGAGAACTCCTACAAGTACGGCCCCGACGGGCTCGCCGCCGTCGCCGCTCGCGCCGGCCTCCGCCGCGAGTCCCGGTGGACCGACCCGCGCGGGTGGTTTGCCGTCGAGCTCTACACGCCGTAGCCGCCCCGCCCCTCCATGTCGAAGAAGAAAAAGTCGAAGGCCCCCAAGAAGCTGCTCGGCATCGACATCGGCGGATCGGGGATCAAGGGCGCCCCGGTCCACGCGAAAAAGGGCGAGCTGCTGACCGAGCGTCACCGGATCCCGACGCCGCAGCCGGCCACGCCCGAGGCGTGCGCCGAGACGGTCCAGGCCGTCATGGACTTCCACGAGTGGACAAAGCCGGTCGGCCTCACGGTCCCCGGCCGCGTCGTGGGCGGGGTGGTCGAGACGGCGGCCAACATCGACGACAGTTGGAAAGGCGTCGACGCCGAAAAGCTGTTCCGCAAGACGCTCGGCGTGCCCGTGACGGTCCTCAACGACGCCGACGCGGCGGGCATCGCCGAGGTCCAGTTCGGGGCGGGGCGGGGCACCGAGGGCACGGTGCTGCTGCTCACGTTCGGGACCGGCATCGGGAGCGCCCTGTTCACGAACGGGCACCTCGTCCGCAACACCGAGCTCGGCCACGTCCACTACGACAAGCGTGAGGCCGAGCACTTTGCCGCCGACTCGGCGCGGTCGCGGGACCACCTCTCGTGGGAGCGGTGGGCGAAAAAGCGCGTGCAGCCGGTGCTCGAGATGTACGAGTTCCTCTTCGCCCCCGACCTCCTCATCATCGGGGGCGGGGTGAGCAAGCCGGCCAAGTGGAAAACGTTCGGGTCGCTCCTCAAGACGAAGGCCAAGATCGTCCCGGCCGCGCTGGGCAACGAGGCCGGCATCGTCGGCGCCGCCTACGCGGCCCGCCGCAGCCTCCAGGGGAAGGAGCTGTAGGGGAGGGATGAACGAGGGATCAGGGATAGAGGGATGAGGGGGTGCGGGGCCGCCCCGCCCGCGTCGCCCCCCCGCGCAGCGCCCTCTGCGCATCCCTTCATGCCCGATCCCTCCGTGCCTCCTCCGCCCCGCCCGTGATCGAGCTCGACCGCAATGCCCCGCTCCCGCTCGCCGACCAACTCGTCGAGGCCGTCCGCTACGAGATCGGGGCGGGGCGGTACCGGCCGGGCGTGCGGCTGCCGTCGACGCGAGCGCTGGCCGACCAGGTCGGGATCTCGTTCCACACGGTTCGCAAGGCGTACCAGCGGCTGGCCGAGGAGGGGCTCGTCGACGTCCGCCGCGGCGGCGGCTACGTGGTCGTCGAGCGCCAGGCGCTCTCGCGGTCGGAGCGGCTGGAGCGCGGGGCCGGCGTGGTCGAGGAGGCTCTCCACAAGCTCGTCGGCCTGGGCCTCAGCGACGACGAGGTGGACTACGTGGTCGAGGAGGGGCTCCAGTTTTTCGAGCGGCCCGGCGCCGCGCGGACGCTCCTGTTCGCGGCCGCCTACCGCGAGTTGGCCGAGAGCGGGGCGGAGCAGGCGGGCGCCGCCCTCCAGGAGCGCGTGGGCGCCGCGCTCCTGTCCGACGTGGGCGAGGCGGAGGCCCTCGACGGCCTCGTCGTCCCGCTCCCCGACCTCCGCGCGGCCCGGCGCGCGCGGCCCGAGGCCGAGATCGTGGGCGCCGTCGTGACCTACCCGCTCGACGTCCTCGAACGCGTGGCCCGCCTCATGGCGCCCGAGGCGCTCGGCCTCGTCACGCGCGGGGCCGACGCCGTCGCCCCGCTCTCCGACGAGCTCCGCGCGCGGACCGGGTTCGCCGGCGACGTCCTCGGCCTGCCCGTCGACGCCGACCGTCGCCAGGTCGAGGCCGTCGTGCGCGGCGCCAGCCTCGTCCTGTACACGCCGCAGGCCCGGCGCCGCGTGCGCCCGGTCTTGCAGCACCACGAGACGCCGTCGGCCGAGATCGCCCCGCGGATCGCGCCGGAGTCGCTGGCCCGCATCCGCGACGTGCTGGGCGTGTAGGGCAGGCAGCGGGAGATCACCGCCCCGCCCACGCCGAGGGCGGGGTGGCCGCCGTAGCGGCGTTGCATGCAACGCCGTCGAGCAACGCCGTCGGGCCGCGGCGCCCGGGCGGGCGTAACGGGCGGGGCGGTGCCGTAGGGACACCACGCGTGGTGTCCGCATTCTGGACGGGCGGGGCGGCACACGCGACCGCCCCGCCCGCCCCGGGTCGTGTTCTACGCATGCTGGGGGCGGGGTGGCTGCGCGACCGCCCCGCCCGTTCCCGTACGCCCCGGGCGCTCCTACCCCAGCGTCGAGCGCTCCTCGCTCGTCGGCCGCTCGCCGTCGAACTCCTCGTCCGGGCCGTCATAGGGCGCCTCCACGCTCCCCGAAGCCGGTTCCTCGACCGGCTCGACGTCGGCGGCCTCCGCCTCAGGCGCCGCGCCGTCGCCGCTCGCCGCCCCGACCTCGGGCTCCTCGGCCTGGTCGGGGTACTTCACGCGGAAGTGGTAGATGCCGCAGAGGAGCTGGTGGAACGTGCCCTTGATCCGGCGGAGGTCCGAGAACGTCAGCGACGACTCGTCGAGCTGCCCGTCGGCCACGCGCGCGGCGACGATCCCGTCGATGAGCGACTCGAGCCGGCGCGGCGTCGGCTTCTCGAGGCTCCGCGAGGCGGCCTCGACCGAGTCCGCGAGCATGACGATGGCCTGCTCGTTCGTCCGCGGGCGCGGGCCGGGGTAGCGGTAGTCCGACTCGTCGATGGAGTCGGGGTCCTCGGCCTGCTCCTGGGCGCGGCGGTAGAAGAACTCGATGAGGCCCGTCCCATGGTGGCTCGCGATAAAGTCGATGACGACCGTCGGCAGCCGCTGCTCGCGCCCCAGCTGGACGCCCTCCTTGACGTGGGCCGCGATCACGAGCGCCGACATCGACGGCTTGATCCGCTCGTGCGGGTTCTCGCCCGGCTGCTGGTTCTCGATAAAGTACTCGGGCTTGATCATCTTCCCGATGTCGTGGTAGAGCGCGCCGACGCGCGTGCGCAGCGCGTTCGCGCCCACGGCGTCGGCCGCGGCCTCGGCCAGGTTGGCCACCTGGAGCGAGTGGTTGAACGTGCCCGGCGCCTTGAGCGAGAGCTCCTTGAGGAGCGTCCGGTTGGTGTCGGAAAGTTCGAGGAGCGCCATGTCGGTCGTTACGCCGAACCCCTTCTCGATGAGCCACAGGAGCGGCCCGGCGAACAGGATGAGCCCCGCGTTGATGGCGACTGCCACGAGCTCCGCCGTGAACCGGGCCGTCCACACGTCGACGCGGAGCAGGGCGTAGCCGGTGAGGACGATCGCGTAGGCGGTGAGCACGAGCGCGGCCGAGACCAGGAGCTGGCTCCGGTTTTTCACGTCGCGGACCGAGAACACGGCCAGCACGCCCACGATGAGCGTCGCGAACGCGAACGGGAAGTCGTACCCGAAGACCAACCCGCCCAGCGCCGCCATCGTCATGGTCGCGAAGCTCCCGACGCGGCTGTCGAACACGATCGTGAGCAGGATCGACGCCAGCGCGACCGGGACCACGAGCGGGGCCGCCCCGCCGAACGCCCCAGCCATGAGGTAGCCCGTGAGCACCATCCCGAGGATCAGGCACACGAGGACCAGCCGCCGCGTGTCGTAGAAGATGCCCGGCCGGAGGAGGTAGACGTAGAGGAAGAACAGGACGAGGGCCGAGAGGATCAGGAGCAGCCGGCCCACGACGGCCCGCGCCCACGACGTCTCCCCGCTCCGCTCGCGCTGCGCGAGGTCGAGCGACCGGAGCTGCTCGTAGCGCTCCGGCGTCACCTCGTCGCCGCGGCGGACGACGACCTGGTCCTGGCGCACGCGGCCGCGCGTCGGGAGCACGGCGTCGATCGTCGCCTGCCGCGCTCGGGCCGTCGCGTCGGCGTCGTAGAGCAGCGAGGGCTCGAACGCCGACCGGAACAGGGTGGCCCCGATCCCGACCGTGTCGGGCCGGGACGGGAACGCGGCCTGGAGCGAGCGCCGGGCGAGCGCGACGGCCTCGCCCACGCCGACCACGGTCTCGCGCGGCCGCTCCTCCTGGCTCCGCACGAGGGGGTCCAGGTTGCGGACGAGGAGCGTCGGGGCGCGGACGGAGTCGATGGGGACGTCGAGGACGCCCCGGGCCAGCACCTCGCGCGCGATCCGCGCGGCCTCGCCCAGGAGCCGGTCGTCCAGCGTGGGCGGGGAGGCCCGCCCCGACGCGACGCCGTAGGCCGACGTCAGGAGCCGGTTCCACTGCGCGTCCGAGAGCGACAGGCGGATGTCGTCGCGGAGCGCGGCGTAGCGGACCGAGTCGGCCCGGACCGCCGCCCGGTCGGCGGCCCGCTCGGGGTCCCGGCCGGCGGCCGGCCCATCGGCCTGGAGCCGCTCCCGCCCCGCCCGCCATCCGGCGTAGGCCACGAACGCCGAGTCCAGCCGGGCGTCGACCGAGTCCAGCCGGGCCAGCGTCTGCGCGAGCGCGCCGGGCGCCTCGTTGAAGATGGGCGGCTCGGACTGGAGGACCGAGTCGCGCCGCCCGCGGAGCTCGTCCTCGGGGAGCCGGATGGGGAAGTCGAACGGGGCCACGACGTCCTCGGCCGTCCACACGTCGCCGACGCGGGCGGTCCCATCGTAGACCGAGACGTTCGGGAACGCCAGCATGGCGATCGCCGCGAGCGCCGCCAGGAGCCCCACGCGCTCCAGCACGACGCGGCGCGTCGTCTCGGGGCGCCCGTCGTCGGGCGAGCGGCTGTCCGAGCGGAGCCCGGCGCGGCGCGAGTAGCGGCCGGACTTGGGCGCGAGCCCGATGCGTTCGAGGAAGGCCATGCAGCGTGTGAGCTGGGAGGGCCGGCCCGGAGCCGGCGAGGGCGGGTTGGACGCGGCGGGCTAGGAACGGCTCCCGCCCCACCCCGCCCCGCCCGCCGACCGGGGCGGGGCGGCGTCCGCCCGGGGCGGGGCGGAGTCCGAGCCGGCGGGGTGGCGCAGCGACAGGAGCCCGCCGACGACGAGCGACACCGCGACGCCGACGAGCGGGTACAACGGCCACGCGACGGCGCTCAGCGCCCCGGCCTCCCTGTCCTCGGCCGACGGCCGCCACGCCCACACCCACGCCTCGGCCGCCCCGCTCCACCACACGCCGAAGATGACGGCCGTGAGCGCGGCGATGGTCACGGCAAAGGCGACGAGCGCGTCGGCCTGGCGGGCGCGGCGGACGAGGAGGCCGAGCGCGAACGCGCCGAGCAGGCCGCCGTACGTGAACCCGGCGATCCCCAGCCCCAGCTCGACGACCGGGTTGTCGAGCCCGGTAAAGAGCGTGGCGAACCCGACGAACACGGCCGCCCAGACGAGCGTGAGCACGCGGCTCAGCCGGAGCGCCGCGGCCTCGTCCGGCCGCCGGCCGCCCAGGCGCTCGACGAGGTCCATGAGCGTCGAGCCGGCGAGCGCGTTGAGCGACGACGACAGCGTGCTCATGGCCGCCGCGATGATGCCGGCAAAGAGGAGCCCGCGGAGCCCGGCGGGCATCTCGTTCAGGATGAAGAGGGGGAACAGTTCGTCGCCCCGCCCCAGGCCCAGCTCGGCGAGCGGGGCGGCGCCGTAGAAGGCCCACAGCCCGACGCCGACGCCGAGGAACAGGGCGAACTGGAGGGCGACCACGACGCCGCTCCACACCATCGCCCGGCGCCCCTCAGCCAGCGTCCGGCACGCGAGGATGCGCTGGACGATGAGCTGGTCGGTCCCGTGCGAGGCCATCGCGAAAAAGGCCCCGCCGATCACGGCGACCGGAAACGCGTAGGGCTGCGTCAGCACCTCGCTCAGCCCGCCCGTGCCCCAATCGACGACGGTCAGCTTGCCGGCCGCGAGCGCCTCGGGGAGCGCGGCCGCGAGCGCGGGCCACAGGAGCACGAGCGCCAGGACCGCCCCGCCCACGTAGATCCCCATCTGCACCACGTCCATCCAGACGACCGCCTTGAGCCCGCCGACGTAGGTGTAGGCCGCCGTCACGACGCCGATCGCGAGGATCACGGCCGGGTAGCCGACGTCGAGCCCGGCCGCGCGCGCTATGACCTGGATCGGGATGGCCGTCGCGAACAGGCGGACGCCGTCGGCCAGGAGCCGCGTGACGAGGAACGTAACCGACGCTACGGCCCGCGTCGTGTCGCCAAAGCGGTCGCCGAGGAAGGCGTAGGCCGTCTGGAGTTCGCCCCGGAAGTAGCGCGGCAGCAAGACCGAGGCCACGACCACGCGCCCGATGAGGTAGCCGATGGCGAGCTGGAGGAACGTGAACGACCCGAAGTAGGCCACGACCGGCACGCCGATCACCGTCAGCGTGCTGGTCTCGGTCGCGACGACCGAGAAGCAGACGGCCCACCACGGCAGGTCGCGGCCGCCCAAAAAGTAGTCCTGCGTCGTCCGCTGCCGACCGCCGGCCCGGAGCCCAAAGGCGATCACGCCCACGCCATACACCACGAGAACGACGACGTCGAGGGCGGTCAGCACGGGGCGCGGAGGGCGGGGTGGCGGGCGAGCGGGGCGGGGCCATAGTAGATCCGCCCCGCCCGCCGTGTGGCTCGATCTGGCCGGCCGCGACCGCCCCGCCCGGGGACCCGCCGGCGGCGAGCGGCACGGGCGGGGCGGCCCGTCACGCGGCCCCGAACAGGTCGCCCTGCTCCTCCCCCGCCCCGCCCTCGTCATCGGGCGGGGCGGCGGCGGCGGCGTCGTCTGCGGGCGCTTCCTCCGCGTCGGGCGGGGCGGGGAGCACGTCGGCGAGGGTGGCCGTGCCGTCGAGGAGCGCGAGGAGCGTGGGCTCGCCGACCGTCGGGACGCCCAGTTCCTCGGCCTTGGCGAGCTTGGAGCCGGCCGCCTCGCCGGCGACCACGAGGCCGGTCTTTTTCGAGACGCTCCCGGTCACCTTGCCGCCGGCCGCCTCGATCTGGACCTTGGCCTCGGGCCGCGTGAGCGTCGGGAGCGTCCCGGTCAGCACGACGGTCACGCCCGCGAGCGGGGCGGCCTCGTCGGGCGGGGTGGCGACGGGCTCGTCGGGGAGCCGCTCCAGGTTCACGCCCCGCTCGCGGAGCCGCTCGACGGCCCGCCGGTTTTCGTCGTCCGAGAACCACGCGACCACGCTCTCGGCCACGACCGGGCCGACGCCGTCGATGGCCTCCAGCTCCTCGCCCGTCGCCGCGGCGAGCGCGTCGAGCGACGCGTGGTGGGCGACGAGGTCGCGGGCCACGGTCTCGCCCACGTGGCGGATGCCGAGCCCGAACAGGAGCCGCGCGAGCGGCCGGTGCCGCGCGGCCTCGATGCCGGTCAGCAGGTTCTGGACCTTCTTCTCCTTGAACCCCTCGAGCGGCATGAGGTCCTCGGCCGTGAGGGCGTAGAGGTCGGGGAGGTCTCCGACGAGCCCGGTCTCGACGAGGAGCACGGCGATCTTCTTGCCCAGCCCGTCGACGTCGAGCGCGTTCCGGCTCGCAAAGTGCTCGACGGCGCGCGTGAGCTGGGCCGGACAGCCGCCCGAGACGTGGCGGAGGTCGACCTCGCCCTCGGCGCGCTCGACGGGCTCGCCGCACGCGGGGCACGTCGTGGGCGGGGCGTACGGCTCCTCGGTCCCGTCGCGGGCCTCGACCACCGGCCCGACGACGGCCGGGATCACGTCGCCCGCCCGCTTGACGACCACGAGGTCGCCCCGGCGGACGTCGCGGGACGTGATGTAGTCGGCGTTGTGGAGCGTGGCCTTGGAGACCGTCACCCCGCCCACGTCGACCGGGTCGAGGATCGCCAGCGGCTTGATGACGCCGGTCCGCCCCACGTTGTGCTCGATGTCCAGGAGCCGCGTCGTCGCCTCGCGGGCGGGGAACTTGAAGGCGACGGCCCAGCGCGGCGCCGTCGCCACCTGACCCAGGACGCCCTGGTAGTCCAGTCGGTCGACCTTGACCACGACCCCGTCGATCTCGTAGTCGAGCGAGTCGCGCCGCCCCGCCCACGCCTGGCAAAACTGGACGGCGGCCTCGACGTCGTCGAACACGGCCCGCTCGGGGCTCACCGGCACGCCCCACGAGGCCACGGCGTCGAGCACGGCGGAGTGACGGGCGGGGAGGTCGCCCTCGGCCGGGCCGACGCCGTAGGCCCAGAAGTCGAGGCCGCGGCCCGCCGTCACGGTCGGGTCGAGCTGGCGGAGGCTGCCGACGGCCCCGTTGCGCGGGTTCGCGAGCGGCTTCTCGCCGGCCTCGGCCAGCCGCTCGTTGAGGGCCTCGAACGTCGACCGCCGCATGTACGCCTCGCCGCGGACCTCGACGCGCGCCGGCGGCGTGTCGGCGAGGCGGAGCGGAAGCGCGCGGACCGTCCGCACGTTGGGCGTCACGTCCTCGCCCACGCGGCCGTTGCCGCGCGTGGCGGCGCGCACGAGCACGCCGTCCTCGTAGGTCAGCGCGAGCGCGAGCCCGTCGATCTTGAGCTCGGCCGCGAGCGCCGGCCGCTCGCCCTCGTCGAGCACGCCGTCGAGCCCCTTCAGCACGCGCTCGTACCACGCCCGGAGGTCGTCGGCGTCGAACGCGTTGCCGAGCGAGAGGAGCGGGACCGGGTGGCGGACCTTCTCGAAGCGGTCGAGCGGCGCCCCGCCCACGCGGTGCGTCGGCGAGTCGGGCGTGCGGAGGGCGGGGTGGGCCGCCTCCAGGTCGCGGAGCGCCCCGAACAGCCGGTCGTACTGGGTGTCGCCGACGAGGCTCTGGCCGTCGGTGTAGTAGGCCCGCGCGAGGCCGCGGACGACCGGCCGGAGCTCGGCGGCGAGCGCCGCGGCGGCCTCCTCGGTCGCGGGCGGGGGCGAGATCCGGTCGAGCAGCCCGAGGGCGGCGCGGGCAACGTCCACGTCTACGTCTGGGGTCGGGGGGCGGGGCGGCCGCCCCGCCCGGGGCTAACGGGCGGCGAGGGAGTCGAGGACGCGCTGCCCGGTCTCGCGCGTGATCCGCAGCGGGGCCTCGGACGCGGGCGTGAAGCGCTGGCCCTGGAACACGTAGGTCGCCTCGCCGGGGACGAACGTGTCCTGGCCCCACAAGACGAGAGCGGAGTCGGCCGAAAACGCCTGGGAGTCGCCGAGGTTGATCCAGTGGGGCTGGCGCTCGGCGGCGTCCTCGGTCACGCGGAACGACTGGAGCCCGTTGCCGCCGGTCGCCTCGACCGTCACCTCGATGGGGAGCTGGAGCTGCGGGCCGCCCGTCGCGGCGCCGGCCCCCACCCCGCTCGTGTCGATGACGGCCTCGGCGCCGTCGCCGATGGCGACCGTGTCGGGGACGTCGGCCTCGGGCTCGTCGTCGCCGGCGAAGACGAGGAAGTAGAGGGCCGCCGCGAGCACGGCCACGACGACGGCGAACAGGCCGAGGATGACGCCCCAGTTCTTGTCGAACGACCGCTTGGTCGACACCTCAGCCCGCGAGACGCGCGACGAGGGCGCCGGGCGCTCGGGCTCCGGCTCCCGCCGCACCGTCGGGTCCGGCGCCGACGCGAGCGCCTCGACGGCCGGGGCCGGCGCGCCCGTGCGGCCCGCGGCCTCCTGGCGCTCGGGCGGGGGCGCCGCGCGGCGGACCGCCCCGCCCTCGCCGGCTTCCGCGCCGCGCCCCGAGCGGGGCGGGGCGGCCGAGCCGTTCGGGTGGAGGGCGCCGCCGTACGCGCCGGCCTCCTGCTGGCGTCGGGCCTCCAGGACATCGGCCGCCGGGACGCCGACGGCCTTGGCGTACGACCGCAAAAAGGCCTTGAGGTAGACGTCGTTGTACGTCGGGTCGCCGACGAGGCCGCCCTCCTCGAACCGCTTCAGGACGTCGACGGGGATCCGCGTCTGCTGCTGGATCTCGTCGAGGGAGAGGCCGCGCGCCTCGCGGACGGCACGGAGGTCGGCTTCGAAAGAGGATCCGGCGGGCACGGGCGGGGAGGCAGTCTGGGGGGAGTCCAAGGTACCCACGCCCGGGGCACGGCCCGGACGACAAAACGCCGCCCGGCGCAGGGCCGGACGGCGTCTCGTGTCGGGTAGGCGGGATTTGAACCCACGACCCCCAAGCCCCCAGCTTGGTGCGCTACCTGGCTGCGCCACTACCCGAAAACGTCCCGCGCCAGCGTGGCCGGCGGCGGGGTGCGGAAACTAGGGGCCGGCTCAGAGCCTCCGCAACACGTCCGACAAAAACGCACGGAGCTCCAGGAGCGTCTCGCGCGGGAGCCCGGGGCCGCCCGCCGCCCCGCCCCCAGCGGCTGGCACGGCGGCCGCGGGAGCGTCGCCACGTTCGAGCGCCTGCTGCGCGCCCTCCAGCGTGTACTTCTCCTCGCGGACGAGGTGCTGGATGCGGCGGACGGTCTCGACGTCGCGCTCGGTGTAGGTCCGGTTGCCGGCCCGGTTCTTCTTCGGCTGGAGCGCGTCGAACTTGGACTCCCAGAACCGGAGGACGTGGGGCTCGAGCTCGGTCATCTCGCTGACCTCGCGGATCGAGTAGTAGAGCTTGCGGATCCCGGACATGGGGCGCGGGCGGGGCGGTGAGGAACGCGTGCGGACGGGACGGCCAGCCGGCGGGGGCGGGGCGGCGGGCTACGTTTCGCCGCCATGACGACGACCACGACCCGCCCCCCCATCGCCCGCGAGGTCGGCCTGCTGGCCGTCGTGCTGATCTGGGGCGTCAACTTCGCGGTGATTAAAGTACCACTCGAAGTGCTTCCGCCCTTCGTGGTCAACCTCGCGCGGTTCGCGGTCTCGCTGAGCGTCCTGGGCGCGCTCCACGTGCGCCAGGCGCGCCGGCGCGGCCTCCCGATCACGTCCACGTTCCGCGTCGGCCACTGGGAGGTCGTGGGGCTGGGCCTGCTCGGCATCCTGATCTACCAGGCCGGGTTCATCGTCGGCGTGGACCGGGTGACGGCGGGGATGGGCGCGCTCCTCATCGGGGCGAGCCCGCTGTGGACGGCCGTCTCGGCGCACGCCCTGGGCGTCGAGCGGCTCGGCCTGCTGGGGTGGGCGGGGACGGCCGTCTCGCTCGTCGGCGTGGTCCTCGTCGTCGTCGGCCGCCCGGGCGAGCTGGGAGGCGACGCGGTCGGCGTCGCGCTCATGCTGGGCGCCTCGGTCGCGTGGGGCGTCTATACGACGCTCGCGCGGCCGCTCCTCGACCGCGGCGCGTCGGCGCTCGGGCTCACGTTCTGGGGCATCGTCGTGTCGCTGCCCGGCCTCGTCGCCCTCGCCCTCCCCGACCTCCTGGCCGCCGACTGGGGGGCGACGGACGCGTGGGACTGGCTCGCCATCCTGTACTCGGGCGGCCTCTCGACGGGCGTCGCCTACGGGATCTGGAACGCGTCGGTCCAGGCCGTCGGCCCGTCGCGGACGGCGGCGTTCTCGAACCTCGTCCCGTTCGTCGGCATCGCGGCCGGCGCCGTCCTGCTGGGCGAGCCCGTGCAGGCGCTCCAGATCGCGGGCGGGGTGGCGATCGTGGCGGGCGTGCTGATCGTGCGGCGGTCGTAGGCCGCAGCGAGCAGCGAGCAGCGAGCAGCGAGCAGCGAGCAGCGAGCAGAAAGTTCGGCCGCCCCGCCCCAGCGTGCGGGCGGGGTGGTCGCCGTAGGGTTGACCGGCGGTCGCCCGACGAGCGGTTCGATCGCCGCCCCGCCCGCACGTCGCGGGGGCGGGGCTGCTTGGCCGAGGTCACCACCCCGCCCGTGCCGCCCGCGTTTTGCGGGCGGGGTGGTCAGGACGCCTTTTTTCGGGGCGCCGCCTTGGCGGCCGGCTTCTTAGCCGCGGTCTTTTTGGCGGGCGCCTTCTTTTTCGCGGCCGTCGTCTTTTTGGCCGCGGGCTTCTTCTTCGCCGGCGCCTTCTTCTTGGCCGCAGGCTTCTTCTTCCCCTTCTTGGCCGCCTTCGCGTCGATCAGCTCGACGGCCTGTTCGAGCGTGATTTCGTCCTTGTCGACGCCCTTCGGAATCGTCGCGTTCGTCTTCTCGTGCTTGACGTACGGCCCGTAGCGGCCCTCGAACACGTCGATCGCCTTGTCCGTCTCCGGGTGGGTGCCGAGCGTGCGGAGCGGGGCGTTCTTGCGCGCCTTCTCCGCGATGAGCTCCAGCGCGCGATCGAGTTCGACCGTCAGCACGTTGTCACCGTCGGCCGGCTTGAGGCTGGCGTACGTCCGCTCGTGCTGGACGTACGGCCCGTAGCGGCCGATGTTGGCGAGGATCGGCTTGCCCGTCTCCGGGTGCTCGCCGAGCGTCCGCGGCAGGCCGATCAGGGCGACGGCGAGGTCGAGGTCGACGTCGGCCGGCTGCGTGCCCTTGGGGAGCGACGTGCGCTTGGGCTTTTTCTCATCGTCGTCGCCCAACTGGACGTACGGCCCGTACGGCCCCGACTTGAGCAGGATGGGCTGCCCGGCCTCGGGGTGGATGCCGACCACGCGCTCGTCCTCGTTCGCGTCGATAAAGGCGGCGAGGTCGGCCTCCAGCACGTCGGCGGGTGCGGCCTCGGGCGGGATGGAGGCGGTCTCGCCGCCCGGCGCGGCCACGTACGGTCCGTAGCGCCCGACGCGGACCTCGTAGTCGCCCCACTTGGCGTGGCGCATGGTCGAGATCTCGCGCGGGTCGATCGTCTCGACGCCGGCCTCGACCTTCTTTTCTAGGCCCTCCGGCCCGTTGAAGAACCGCTCCAGGTACGGCCGCCGCTCCTGGTCGCCGGCCGCGATCTCGTCGAGCTCTTCCTCCATCCGCGCCGTGAACTGCGTGTCGACGAGCCGGTCGAAGTTTTTGGCGAGCAGGTTCGTCGTCGCCATGCCCGTGAAGGTCGGCACGAGCTGGTTCCCGTTGCGGAGCGCGTAGCCGCGCCGGACGATCGTGTCGATGATGGAGGCGTAGGTCGAGGGCCGCCCGACGCCCGCTTTCTCCAGGGCCTGGACCAACGAGGCGTCGGTGTAGCGCGACGGGGGCTTGGTCTCGTGGCCCTGCGCCTCGACGTCTTTGCAGTCGGGCGTGTCGCCTTCGGCGAGGGCGGGGAGCGGGTTGTCGCGGTCGTCGAGCGCCGCGCTCGGGTCGTCCCGGCCCTCGACGTAGGCCCGGAAGAAGCCGGCGAACTCGACCACCTGCCCGCTGGACCGGAACGTGCTCTCGTCGTCCGTGCCCTCGGCGGCCAGGATCGTGGCCCGCGTGCGGAGCAGCCGGGCCTCGGCCATCTGGCTGGCGACGGTCCGCTTCCAGATGAGGTCGTAGAGCTTCGCCTCGTCGCCCGAGAGCCCGAGCTCCTTGCGCGTCCGCATCTGGGTGCCGGCGGGGCGGATGGCCTCGTGGGCCTCCTGCGCGTTGCGGACCTTGCCCGAGTACTGGCGCGGCTTCGGGCTCAGGTACTCGTCGCCGTAGCGGTCGCGGACCGCCTTGCGCGCCGCGTCGATGGCCTCGGACGACAAGATGGGCGAGTCGGTCCGCATGTAGGTGATGTGGCCCTGCTCGTAGAGCTTCTGGGCCGTCTGCATCGTGCGGCGGGCGCTCATCCCGATCTTCCGGTTCGCCTCCTGCTGGAGCGTCGACGTGATGAACGGGGCCGCGGGCGAGCGGCGGGCCTTTTTCTGCTGGACCTCGGCGACGCGCCACCCCGCCCCCTTGAGGCGGCCGGCGAGCGTGCTCGCCTGGTCCTCCCCCATCACGAGCGCGTCGCTCTTGCCGAGCAGCTTGCCCGTCTTCTCGTCAAAGTCCTTGCCCGTGGCGAGGCGGCGGTCGCCGTAGTGCGTCATCTTGGCCCCGAACGCCGTCCCCTTCTGGACGAGCGTGGCGGCGAGGTCGAAGTACGACGCGCTCACAAAGTCGAGCCGCTCCCACTCACGCTCGACGAGCACGCGGACGGCGACCGACTGAACGCGTCCGGCCGAGAGCTTGGGCGCGATCTTTTTCCACAGCACCGGCGAGACCGAGTAGCCCACGAGCCGGTCGAGCACGCGCCGGGCCTCCTGGGCGTCGACGAGCCGGGTGTCGAGCTCGCGCGTCTGGTCGAGCGCCTTGAGGATGGCGTCCTTGGTGATCTCGTGGAACACCATCCGCTTGACGGGCACCTTGGGGGCGAGCACCTGGAGCAGGTGCCACCCGATCGACTCGCCCTCGCGGTCCTCGTCCGTCGCGAGGTAGAGCTCGTCGGCGTCTTTGAGCGCCGCCTTCAGCTCCTTGACCACCTTCTTCTTGTCGGCCGGGACCACGTAGAGCGGCTCGAACCCCTCGGCCACGTTGACGCCCAGCCGCGCCCACTTCTCCTTTTTGACCTTGGCCGGGATCTCGGCGGCCGACGACGGCAGGTCGCGGACGTGGCCCATCGAGGCCTCGACTTGGTAGCCGGGCGGCAAGAACTTGCGGATGGTCCGGGCCTTCGTGGGGGACTCGACGACGACGAGGCGCTTCATGGTGCGGGCGGTGTGGGTCTTGCGCGGCCGGGCAAGCTAGCGGCTAGGGGTGCCGGCCCTCCGGCATACCCTGCGATACCGCCGCCCCGCCCCGCCGTTCCGCCTTCGCGGGGAGTGCGCGGGCGGGGCGGCGGAGGGTTCAGTAGGATAGAGTAGCGACGGCGGATCTCGTCGGCGGTGAGGGAGCGGATCATTGGCGGAGGGGCGGGGTGGCCCAAGATAGGAACCCACCTGTTCGTCTAGGTTTTAGTCCCGCGATCGGTCCACTCCCCCCACCGCGGGTGCTCGGGCGGGGTGGGACCCGGGTGAAGACAGCGCCCCCCCCACCCCACCCCGCCCCGCCCCGCCACGTTGAACGAGGCCCATTCCATCCCGCCCATGCCCGCCGTCCCGCCCTCGCCCGACGTCCGCCGGTACGCACACGGCTCGCACCGCTTCGAGCTGCTCGCGGCGTTCATGCGCGAGCTGAAAGAGGGCGTGGACCGGCTCGACGCCGTCGGCGGCGACCTGGTGATCGCCGAGGGGTGGCCGCTCCCGCCGGTCGCCCACGTCCGTCATCCCGACCTGCTCCGCGAGCTCCTTGTGGACCGGAACGAGGACGTGACGAAGGCGCGCGGGCTCCGGCTCGCGCGCACGGTCCTCGGCGACGGCCTGCTGACGAGCGAGCCGCCCCGCCACACGCGCCGGCGGCGGCTCGTGCTCCCCGCGTTCCACCACGGCCGCCTCCAGGGCTACGGCCGGACGATGGTCGACCTCACGCGCGCCGAGACGGCGGGCTGGGCCGAGGGCGAGCCGTTCGACGCGGCCGAGGCCATGAACCGGCTGGCCCTCGCGATCGCCGGGCAGACCTTGTTCGGCGCCGACGTCCTCTCCGACGCGGACCGCGTGAGCGGGGCGGTCCGCGACGCGATGGCGGGGTTCGACGGGGCGCAGTACCCGCTCGCCGACCGGCTCATGTGGCTACCCACGCGCGCCAACCGGCGGTCGAAGGCGGCCCGCGCCACGCTCGACGCGCTCGTCTACGGCCTCATCGACGAGCGCCGCCGCGAGCCCGACGTCGAGCACGCCGACCTGCTCGGGATGCTCCTCGACGCCCGCGACGATGAGGCGGGCGGGGCGCTGACGGACGAGGAGGTCCGCGACGAGGCCATGACGCTGCTCCTCGCCGGCCACGAGACGACGGCCGTCGCGCTCGCGTGGACGTGGGCGCTCCTCGCCCGGAACCCCGACGCTGAGGCCCGCCTGCACGCCGAAGTCGACGCGCTCGCCGCCCCGCCCACGTTCGACGACCTCGACCAGCTGCCCTACACGCGGCAGGTGTTCGCCGAGTCCATGCGGCTCTTTCCGCCCGCCTGGACCGTCGGCCGAGAGGCGGCGCGCGACACCGAGCTCGGGGGGCGCCCGCTCCCGAAGGGGACGACGATCCTGTTCGCCCCGCTCCACCTCCACCGCGACCCGCGCTTCTGGGACGAGCCCGAGGCGTTCCGCCCCGAGCGGTTCGCGCCCGAGGCGCGGGCGGGGCGGCACAAGTTTGCCTACCTCCCCTTCAGCGCCGGCCGCCGCGGCTGCATCGGCGAGCAGTTCGCCTGGATCGAGGGCACGCTCGTGCTGGCGACGGTCGCGCAGCGGTGGCGGCTCGAGCTGGCCGCCGCCCCGCCCGCCGCGCACGGCTCGGTCACGCTGCGGCCGTCCGGCCCGGTGCAGATGGTGGCGACGAGGCGGTGAGGGTGGCGAAGGGAGAGGAGATGCGGGATGGGGGGAGAAGCAGATGAGGCGCGGGCGGGGCGGTGGTTTCCGCTCATCCCTCTATACCTCCGCGATCCTACGTCCCTCCCACCC
>NZ_JAVRHT010000047.1:0-20601 GCF_031846415.1 Rubrivirga litoralis
TCGTCGTCCGGCACCCAGCGCGGAGACGCGGCGCGGACGGCGAGGTCGGCGGGGACGGCCCGCCCGGGGTCGGTCCACAGGCGGAGGCGCACGGGCGCGTCGCCCGCGTCCACCTCGACCTCCCACTCCGACGCGTGGCCCAGGAACTGGCGCGCGACGAGCCGCGCGGGCACGGCGCCCTCCGCCCCGCCCGCGGCGACGGCCAATCCCTCGGGGCGCACGGCGAGCGCGTGCCCGGGCGGGGCGGGCTGCCCGGCCAGCCGCTCGGCGAGCGCGCCGCGGACGACGTTCGCGCGGCCGAGGAAGCGGGCGGCGTAGGCCGTCGGCGGCGCGGCGTAGAGGTCTTCGGGCGCGCCCTCGCCCACGACGCGCCCCGCCCGCATGAGCGCGACGCGGTCGCTCAAGGCGAGCGCCTCGGCCTGGTCGTGCGTGACCCACAGGCTCGTCGTGCCCAGGTCGGATTGGAGCGCCTTGACCTCGGCGCGCGTGGCCTCGCGGAGAGCGGCGTCGAGGTTCGAGAGCGGCTCATCGAATAGGAGGACTTCGGGCTCGACGGCGATCGCGCGCGCGAGCGCCACCCGCTGCTGCTGACCGCCCGAGAGCGCCGCGACGGGCCGGTCGTCCAGCCCGCCCAGGTCGACCCGCCTCAACGCCCGCCCCGCCCGCTCGCGGGCCTCGGCCTTTTTGGTGCCCGTCACGCGGAGCCCGTACGCCACGTTCTCGCCGACCGTCATGGTCGGGAAGAGGGCGTACGACTGGAACACCATGGCCGTCGGCCGGGCCTGCGGCGGGCGCCGCGTGACGTCCGCCCCGCTCATGCGGACGGCGCCGGCGTCGGGCGTCTCGAACCCGCCGACGAGCCGGAGCAGCGTCGTCTTCCCGCACCCCGACGGCCCGAGCAGCGACACGAACGAGCCCGGCGCCACGTCGAGCGAGACGCCGCCGACCGCCACGACGTCGCCGTAGCGCTTGACGACATCGTCGACCTGGACCGCGGGCGGGGTGGGGGATGTGGGATGGGAGGACGAGGAGCCTCTGCCCATCCCTCCATCCCTCTGTCCCTCACTCATCCCTCCAAGGCGGCCGTCACCTTGTCGGCGGCCTCCTGGAGGCGGATCGCGCTCTCGATCGGCAGGCCGCTCTCCTTGAGGATTTGCATGCCCTCCTCGGCATTCGTGCCCTGGAGACGGACGATGAGCGGGACCGTGAGGTCGATGTTTCGGGCCGCCTCGACGACGCCGCGCGCGACGCGGTCGCCCCGGACGATGCCGCCGAAGATGTTGACCAGGATGGCCTTCACGTTCGGGTCCGAGAGGATGATGCGGAACCCGGCCTCGACCGTCTCGGCGTTGGCCGTGCCGCCGACGTCGAGGAAGTTGGCCGGCTCGCCGCCCGCGAGCTTGATGAGGTCCATCGTCCCCATCGCCAGCCCGGCGCCGTTGACCATGCAGCCCACGTTGCCGTCGAGCTTGACGTAGTTCAGGTTGTGCTTGCCGGCCTCGACCTCGAGCGGGTCCTCCTCGGCCTCGTCGCGCATGTCGGCGAGGTCGGGGTGGCGGAAGAGGGCGTTGTCGTCCAGGTCGATCTTGGCGTCGAGCGCGACTACGCGGCCGTCGTCGGTCTTGACGAGCGGGTTGATCTCGGCGATCGTCGCGTCCGAGGCGCGGTAGGCCTTGTAGAGCGCCGTCACGAACTTGCGGGCGTCCTTGAGCGCCTGGCCCTCGAAGCCCAGCGCGAAGGCGACCTGGTTGGCCTGATACGGGCGGATCCCGACGGCCGGGTCGACCCAGACCTTGACGATCTTGTCGGGCGTGGCCTCGGCCACCTCCTCGATCTCCACCCCGCCCTCGGTCGAGGCCATGATGACGTCCTGGCCCTTCGCGCGGTCGAGCGTCACGCCGAGGTAGTACTCGTGGGCGATGTCCTCGGCGGCCGTGACGAGGATCTTCTTGACGAGTTGCCCCTCCGGCCCCGTCTGCGGCGTCTTGAGCGTCATGCCGAGGATGGCCTCGGCGTTCTCGCGCACGTCGTCGACGGACTCGGAGAACTTGACGCCGCCGCCCTTGCCGCGCCCGCCGGCGTGGATCTGCGCCTTGACCACGAACTGGTCGACGCCGTCCTTCTTCATGGTCTCGGCGGCGGCGACGGCCTCCTCGACGGTGTCGGCGACGATGCCGCGCTGGACGGCGACGCCGTGCTGGTCGAGGATCTCCTTGGCCTGGTACTCGTGGACTTTCATCGGGCGGGGCGGGTGAGGGGGTGGGCGGGCTCTGGGCACGCCAAGCTAGCCCCGCCCGTTCCGCACGAGGCCCGCGGGCGGGGCGGAGACGGTGCTACGGGCGCCCCCTCACCCGATCTTCAGACCGCCCCGCCCCAGGAGAGCGGGGCGAGAGAAGAAGAGGAGAGGCATAGAGGAGAAGAGGCGGCTCTCCTCTTTTCCTCTCCTCGCCTCTTTTCCTCCTCTCTCCTCCTCCCCCGCCCCGCCCGCATGACCCGATTCGACTGGCACGTGCTCCGGCGGTTCGTCGCCGCGACGGCGCTCCTGCTCGCGCTCCTCGTCGCCACGTTCGTCGTGCTCGACCTGGCCGAGTACGTCGACGACTTTATCGACCGCGGGGCGACGTGGGGGCAGGTGTTCGGGACGTACTACCTCCACTACGTCCCCGAGATCGTCCGCCTGACGAGCCCGCTGGCCCTGTTTCTGGCCGCCATCTACGTGACGGCGCGGCTGGCGCAGTCGATGCAGCTGACGGCGCTCCACATGGCCGGCGTGTCGCTGGGGCGGTACATGCGCCCGTTCGTCGTCGTCGGCGTGGCCGTGACGGCGGTGATGCTGGCCTTTAACGGGTGGGTCGTGCCGCGGGCCACGGCCATCGTCCACGCGTTCCAGAACGAGTACTACCGCGACGCGCCCGAGGGGCGGGGCGGGGCCGAGGTGTACCGGCAGGCGAGCCCGGGCGTGGTCCTCACGGCGACCTACTTCGACCGCGACCAGGGCCGCGCGTTCGGCGTCTCGCTGGTCACGGTCGCCGATTCGGCCGAGGGCGGCGTCGGCGCGCGGTTCGACGCGGCGGAGATGACCTACGACGACTCGCTGGGCACGTGGCACGCCCGCGACGTGGTGCTCCGCGAGTTCCGGGGCGGGGCGGAGCGGTTCCGCACGGCCGCGACGCTGGACACGGCGCTCACCGTGCTCCCGCGCGACCTCGCGCAGGCCGAGCGCGACGCGGACCGCCTGACGCTGCCGGAGGCGCGGGCCTACGTCCGCTCGCTGGAGCGGGCCGGCGTCACGGAGCGCGGGCGGCCGCTCGTGGGCTACTACTCGAAGGTGTCGTACCCGTTCGCCAACCTCATCCTGGTCCTCATCGGCGTGCCGCTCGCGGCGCAGCGGCGGCGGGGCGGGCAGGCGGCGCAGCTGGCGCTGGGGCTGGGCGTGGCGTTCCTCTACCTCTCGCTCCAGAAGACGATCGAGCCGCTGGGATACGTGCAGGAGATCGCGCCGGTCGTGGCGGCGTGGGCGCCGCACGTGCTGTTCGCGGGCGTCGCGGCGTGGCTGTTCGTGCGGGCGAACCGGTAGGGCGGGGCGGCGGCCCACCTCACGGTCGCGCCGCTCACCACCCCGCCCTCGGCGGCCGCGGTCTCGCGGGCGGGGCGGGCGCTCTGCTGCCGACGCCTGGGGGCGGGGCGGTGGAGCGGGCTGCAGGGGCGCCGCCCCGCCCGATCACGCTTCGACGTCCACCCCGCACTCCCGAAGGCGCTCCTCGAACGCCGCCGGCTCGTCCACGACGAGCCCGATGCGGCGGACGTCCCGCGTGATTCCATAGGGGCCGGTCGCGCGGACCGGCGCGCGGAGCTCGACGAGGTAGCCGGTGTCGCCGACGGGGACTGTGCTGAGGTAGTCGTCGCCCGGCGCCGGCCGCCGCGTCTTGCGAACCGACAAGACGGCGCCCCACGGCACTTCGACGTCCCAACGGAGCCCGCACCGCAGGCGGAGCCCGTCGGCGCGGAGCTCGTGCGGGCGCCGCCGCATGGCCCGGTAGTCCCCGACGATCCAAACGACGCCGTAGAGCGAGAGTGCGAGGTGCACGAGCGCTGCCGTCTCACTCCACGACCGCAACAGGAAGTGGACGCCGACGAGTTCGAGCGCGGCGGCCATGAGCACGGCGGCGACGACCGCGCCGTACCCGCCCCGGCGGTGGTACGCGACCCCGTGCTCTGGGGGCTCGGCCGGCCGGACCGCGAAGGCGTAGTGCAGGAGCGCGACTTCGTATGCGAGCGCGCCCGCGACGGCCGGCACGTCGAACGCGTCCCGCAGCGTCTCGCGGAGGCGGTCGTAGACGTCGCCTCCGGCCGCGTCCACCTCCCGCTTCGCGCGGATGACGCCCCACGCCTTGTAGCCGACGTACCCCACGAGCGCGAGCTCGACGGCGGGGAGCACGTACCCGAGCGCACTGAGGAGCGCGTGGTGCTCCGGCGGGACGAGCGCCGACGCCGCCCCGTAGCTGACGAGGGCCATCGGGGCGACCGTCACGGTGGGCCAGCCCCG
The DNA here is from genome assembly GCF_031846415.1 of Rubrivirga litoralis. Lineage (NCBI taxonomy): Bacteria > Pseudomonadati > Rhodothermota > Rhodothermia > Rhodothermales > Rubricoccaceae > Rubrivirga > Rubrivirga litoralis. The sequence goes on from NZ_JAVRHT010000047.1 coordinate 4,547, forward strand.
CCCCCGCACGAGGACGGCGTAGTAGAGGGCCGGGACGAGGACGACGAGGTCGACGGTCAGCCCCGCCGCGACGGCCCCGGCGTCGTCCGCCCTCGGCAGAACCTCCAGGACGACGAACGCCGCGGCGTAGACGGCAAGGAGCGGGGCGGCGAACCACAGGGGCGACGGCAGTCGGCGGGCGGTCATGGCTCGGCGGTTCCGGTGCGGACGGCAGGACGTTGCGGGGCGGGGCGCGGCACGCCGGGGCTCTCGCCACCGCCACACGATACTCCACCCCGCCCGCGTCCCGCTCCGGAGCCACGTTCGGGCGGGGCGGCCGGTAGTCCCCCCGCCCCGCCCCGGATAGTCCGCCCGCACCAGGGAGTCGCGGGCGGGGCGGCCGACCTTGGGGGCATGGACCTTTCCCCCGCCCCGCCCGCTCCGTGCCCGCCCCGCCCGAGCGTCGCGGCCGCCGTGCTCGGCGTGCTCCGCGTCGCCGCCGTGGGTGCGGTGCTCGTCGTCGGCGCCGTCGCAGTCCTCGCCGCCGCCTGCTTGCCGGGGCGGCCGGGCGGGGCGGCGCCGAGCGAGTGGGCGGCCGTCGGCGTCGCGCGGGCGCTCCTGGGGGCGATGGGCGTGCGGCTGCGCGTCGAGGGCGGGGCGGCGCTCCAGGCGCATCGCGGGTTCGTCTTTTTCAGCCACCCCTCGTTTCTCGACCCGCTCGCGCTGCTGGCCGTCCGCCCGCTCCGGTTCCTGGCCGCGGCCGGCGTCCGCCGGCTCCCGCTCGTCGGCCCGATGGCGACGGCGCTGGGGACGCTCTACCTCGACCGCGGGCGGGGCGAGAGCCGCGAGCGGGCACGCGCGGCGCTCCGCGAGGCGGTCGCCTCGTCGCCGGTCCCGGTCGCGCTGGCGCCCGAGGGGCGGACGTCGCCCGGCCCGGGCGTGCTCCCGCTCCGCCGCGGCGCTTTCGAGGTCGCCGCCGAGGCCGGGGCGCCGGTCCTCCTCGTCGCGCTGTCAGTCGAGCCCCGCAACCGGACGCTCTGGCGTGAGGGCGAGTGGCTGACCGCCCCGCTCTGGCGCGTGTGCGCGCGGCGCGGGCCGCTCGTAGCGACCGTCCGCGCGCTCCGCCCCGCCCTCGACGCGGGCCGCCCCGGCGCGGCGGCCGAGGCCGAGCGGCGGCTGAACGCGGCGCTCGGGGTGCGCCCCGCCCCGACCGCGCGGTCGGGCGGGGCGGTCGCGGCATGAGACCGCCCCGCCCCCGATGCCGCCAAAGCGGCGGGGCGGGGCGGGGCCTTTCGGCTACGCCTCCCCGCTCGGGGGCGTAAACCGCACCTGCGGCTCGGGGTGGACGTCGGCGACCTCGCCGTACTGGGCCTCGTAGCGCTGGACGTTGTCGGCGAGCGCCGCCAGCAGGCGCTTGGCGTGGCCTGGCGTGACGACGATGCGGCTCTTTACGCGCGCCTTGGGGACTCCCGGCATCACGCGGATGAAGTCGAGGACGAACTCCTCCGGGCTGTGGGAGATCATCACGAGGTTCGAATAAATGCCCTCGGCGACCTCCTCAGCCAGCTCGATCGAGAGCGACGGGGGGTTTGGCGTGTCGGGTTCCATGGCGGGGAGGGATGAGGGAGAGAGGGCGGGGCGGAGAGACGCGGGAGGGGGATCGGCCTGTTCGTCCCTCGCCTCCTCATCCTCCGGTCTCTCAGCCGCGGCCCGCTTGGGCGAGCGCGGAGATGAGGTCGCTCCGGGTGACGATGTGGAACGCCGGCGCGCCGGCGCCCGCGGGCGCGTCGTCGGCGACGAGAACCGCGCTCGCGCCGTCGAGCGTGGCCGTCAGCCGGTCGAGCGGGACCGTCCGGTCGACGACCGGGAGCGGGTCGCCCATCACGTCGCGGACCGCGTGCTCGCGGGCGTCGGGGTCGGACAGGAGCCGGTCGAGCACGCCGCGCTCGGAGAGCGACCCGACGACCGCCCCGCCCTCGATGACCGGGACCTGGCTGATCCCGTACTCCGTCATCACGCCAATCGCCTCGGAGAGCGGGGCGGTCGGCGCGACGGCGATGACGGGGTCCAGCCGCTTGCGGGCCGCGAGCACGCCGTCGAGCGTGAGGGCGGCGGGCTCCTGGAGGAACCCGTTCCGCCGCATCCACTCGTCGTTGTACGTTTTGGAGAGGTAGCGGAACCCGCTGTCGGGGAGGAGCACGACGACGATGTCGTCCTCGGTCAGTTCGTCGCGGTGGGCGTCCAGCCAGTCGAGCGCGCCGGCGACGGCCATCCCGCACGACTGCCCGACGAACATCCCTTCCTCGCGGGCGAGCCGCCGCGTCATCCGCATCGAGGTACCGTCGTCGACCTGGACGTAGTCGTCGACGATCTCGAAGTCCATGTTGCCCGCCAGGATGTCCTCGCCGACGCCCTCGGTCGCGTACGGGTAGATCTCGGACTCCTTGAACTCGCCCGTGTGGAAGTAGGCGTGGTAGACGCTCCCGTACGGGTCGACGCCGACCGTCTTCAAGTCGGGGTTCTTTTCCTTGAGGAAGCGCGTCGTGCCCGAGATCGTGCCGCCCGTGCCAGCTCCGCAGACGAAGTGCGTGATGCGGCCGTCGGTCTGGTCCCACAGCTCCGGCCCGGTCGTCCGGTAGTGGGCCTCGGCGTTGGCGGGGTGGTCGTACTGGTTGGGGTAGAACGCGCCGGGGATCTCGTTGGAGAGCCGTTCGGCGACCGAGTAGTACGAGCGGGGGTCGTCGGGCGCCACGTTCGTGGGGCACACGACGACCTCGGCGCCGAGCGCGCGGAGCACGTCGACCTTCTCGGGGCTCTGCTTGTCGGTCGTCGTGAAGATGCAGCGGTAGCCCTTGGCGATCCCGGCGATCGCGAGGCCCGCGCCCGTGTTGCCGCTCGTGCCCTCGACGATCGTGCCGCCGGGCCGGAGGAGCCCCTTGGCCTCGGCGTCCTCGATCATGGCGACCGCGATCCGGTCCTTGACGGACCCGCCCGGGTTAAAAAACTCGACCTTGGCGAGCAGCGTGCAGGGCAGGTCGGCCCCGAGCGTCTGGAACCGGACGAGCGGCGTGTTGCCGATCGTGTCGAGGAGGGAGTCGGACCACATAGCCAGTGGGTCGGTAGGTCGGTAGATCAGGGCCAGCCCGAGCGGCCGGAGCGCGGGGGAAGCTACGGGGCGGGGCGGCGCGCTCCGGTGAGGACGGGGTGAGACGCGGGCAGCGGGATGTGCCACCCCGCCCGCAGAGCGCGAGGGCGGGGCGGTGCCGTAGGGGCGACCGGCGGTCGCCCGTGGGCGGGGCGGACACGCGGGCGGGGCGGGTTTCGTAGGGACACCACGCGTGGTGTCCGCATTGCAGGCAGGCCACCCCGCCCGCGCTATGGGCGGGGCGGCGACATCCAGGACCGCCCCGCCCGCGTCGTCCACCACCCCTAGCCCCTCCTGGCTGCGCCGACGCTGCGCGGTGTCCAGGAGGGGAACTGCCGCCGCCTCGGGACAGCGGCATGCTGACCGTGACCACCCCGCCCGCCCCGGACACGACGAGTCGTGTCCCTACGGGTGCCTCGCGTTGGGCGGGGCGGCACGGGACGCCGCGCGCCCCATTCCCCGCCCCACGGGGAACGCCGTCCCCCCGGCGCGCGGTACTGCCGCCCCGCCCCGCGTTTCTCCCCCCGCCGATGGCCGCGCCGCCGCCGCTCCCCCCCGCCCTCCGCCGCGCGCTGACCTGGAGCGGGGCGGTCTTCGCGGTCGCCCTCGCGCTCGTGCTCCTCGACGTGCTCGCCGGCCTCCGCCTGCCCGGCGCCGTGCGGCCGGCGCTGCCCTGGGTCCTCGTGCTCTCGATGGCCGTCGCCATCACGGTCCTCGCCGGCGCGCTGGGCACGCCGAAGCGGCCGGGCGCGGGCGAGGAGGTAGAGGCGTAGCGGCCCCGCCCGCGCTACCGCCGCGGCAGCCCCGTGCGGTCGCAGTCAAGGACGCGCCGGCTCGGGGGCACGTACTGCGTGCGGAGCCCGACGCTCAGCCCCACGAACGTGCGCGCGCCCTCGTAGCCGCCGAGCGGCTGGCTAATCTGGACGCCGAGCGGGAGGCTCAGGAACGACGCCAGGGGGACGACGACGCGCGGGGCGACCTGGGCGACCACGCCCCCGCTCTCCCCGACCGCCGACGCGGCGAGGCCGACGCCGAGCTCGGACCGGCGCGCGAGGGCCGACGCCGGCACGAATCGGCCGAGCCCGGCGACGTATTGGAGGCCGACGCTCGTCGTGGCCCCGCCCGCGTCGAACGTGCCCGCGACGGGGTCGCGGAAGGCCGGCACGCCGGCCGAGCCGACGAAGGCGAGCGCGTCGCCGCTGTCGAACTGGTAGCCGCCCTCGAACGTGGCCGCCTGGAGCACCCCCCCCGCCCCCACCTCGGGGCCGACGGCGACGCCGCCGATCGAGTAGAGCCGCGAGAGGAGCCCGCGGTGGCGCTCCTGGAGCGCCCGCGTGGTCTCGCCGGCGACGGACGGCCCCGGGCCGGGGCAGCCGGGAGACGAGACCTGGGCGCCGACCGGAGCGGCGGCGACGAGCAAACCGAGGACGAGGGCGAGTCACATGGCGGCGGACCCGGGCGGGGCGGCGTGAGAGACGGATGCGGTACGACAGAAGCCGCCCCGCCCGACCGCCGCGTCACACCGCCCCGCCCGGACCGTCGCTGACCGCCCCGCCCCGCCACTCCAGCGTGCCCTCGTACGCCGTGTCGGCCGGCCCCGACAGCGTGAGGTCCGAGACCTCGCCGCCGTCCAGGCGGAACGCGACCGTGAGCGTCCCGCCCGGCATGTCGACGGCGACACGGTACCGCCCCGCCCCGCCCGTGCCGTCGGGGGCGGGGCGGTCGAGCTGGTCGGTAAGGGCCGCGACGACGGCGGCGGCGAGCGCGCCCGTCCCGCACGCGAGCGTCTCGCCCTCGACGCCCTTCTCGAACGTCCGCGCAGCGAGGCGGTCGGCGCCCGTGACCTGCACGAAGTCGACGTTGGTGCCGGCCGGGCGGAACGCGTGGTCCCACCGGAGCCGCCCGCCGGTCGCCGCGACGTCCTCGCGGTCGAGGTCGCCGACGAACACGACGGCGTGCTCGGTCCCCGTCCAGACCCGGTAGACGCGGCTGGACTTCGGCGTCGGCCCGTCGCGGAGCCCGGTCGGGCCGAAGTCGCGGGGCGGGGGGAGCGTGATCGTCACCTCGCCCGAGGCGAGGCGCGGGGCGGGCACGACGGCGCGGACGCGGCCGCCGTCGGTGTCGAACACGAGCGCGACCGCCCCGCCCTCGTCCTCGGCCGCCGCCCCGCCCTCGTCGCCGGCCGGCTCGCCCAGGCCGGCGCGGGCGGCGAACCGGGCGAGGCAGCGGGCGCCGTTCCCGCACATGGTCGCGAGCGACCCGTCGGCGTTCCGGTAGCGCATGCGGAAGTGGGCGCCCTCGGCGTCCGGCTCCTCCAGCGCCAGGAGCCCGTCGGCGCCGACGCCGCCGCGGCGCGGGCAGACGCGCCGGGCGAGCGCGGCCAGCTCGTCCTCTGAAAACCGGAGGAAGCGGTTGTCGACGACGACGAAGTCGTTTCCGGCCCCGTCCATCTTCGTGAACGGGACGACGAGGGCGGGGCGGGGCGGGGTGCTCATGCGGCGGCCTACGCCGATCCCCGACCGCCGGTGCCCGCCCTCCCGCCCCGCCCGAACCGCGCCGCGCCGCGCGCGTTGCCCGAGCCCACCCCGCCCCCGCACGCTTGGCCGAGTCCCCCGAGTCCGTCGAACGCACGATTGAGATCAGCGGCGCCGAGCCGCTCCTGCTGTTCGGGTTCAACGACGTCTACCTCCGCCGCATCGAGGCGGCCTTCGCCGACACACGCCTCGTCGCCCGCGGCGACCGCCTCAAGCTGAAGGGGCCGTCCGACCAGGTCGACCAGATCGAGCGCGTCATCGGCGAGCTCGTGGTCATCCTGAACCGGAACGGCAACCTGACCGAGAACGACGTCGACACGATCCTCGACCTCGCCCGCGTGGGCACCGGCCTCCAGCGGCGGGGCGGCCAGGACGCCATCCTGTTCACGCCGCAGGGCGGGACCATCAAGGCCAAGACGCCCGGGCAGGCCCGGCTCGTCGAGAGCGCCCGGCAGTCGGACATCGCGTTCGCCGTCGGCCCGGCCGGGACGGGCAAGACGTACACGGCGGTCGCCCTCGCCGTCAGCGCGCTCAAGAGCCGGCAGGTCAAGAAGATCGTGCTCACGCGGCCGGCCGTCGAAGCCGGGGAGAGCCTGGGGTTCCTGCCCGGCGGGTTCCGCGACAAGGTCGACCCGTACCTCCGCCCGCTCTACGACGCGCTCGAGGACATGATCGATTCGGAGAAGCTCCGGTCGTACCTCGAGCGCAACATCGTCGAGATCGTGCCGCTGGCCTACATGCGCGGCCGGACGCTCAACACGTCGTTCGTCATCCTCGACGAGGCCCAGAACGCGACCGGGGGCCAGATGAAGATGTTCCTCACGCGGCTCGGCGCCGGCAGCCGCGCCATCGTCACCGGCGACGCGACGCAGACCGACCTCCCCGCCCGCGCGCAGTCCGGGCTCGTCCAGGCCCGGTCCATCCTGGAGGGCGTCGACGGCATCGCGTTCGTCGACTTCTCGAAGGAGGACGTCGTCCGCCACAAGCTGGTCAAAGACATTATCGAGGCGTACGAGAAGGCCGGCACCGGGAGCTAGACGGGGCACGGCGGCCGCCCCGCCCTCGCCGCACGGCGGGGCGGTCGTGCGGGCCGGTCCACCCCGCCCCGACGCGACCCCTGGGGATGGCCTGACATCCCCGGGGGCGGGGCGGGGCGGCGTAATTTGAGCGCATGGAAACCACCACCTTCCCCTTCGTCGCCAGCGACCTGCTCTCGGCCGTGAGCACGGCGGCCGGCGAGCTCCTCGACTGCAACGAGCCGTGGCGCGAGGTCTTCGGCGACGACGAGCTCTGGGGGCGGCTGCCGCCCGAGGACGCCCGGTTCGCGCAGGAGTACACGGCCGACGCCGCGCGCGGGCTGCCCGTCTCGCACCAGGTGTTCCTGCTCGACGCGCCGGGCTCCGACATCCCCGTCCCCGTCCTCCTCCACTTCCTGCCCGTCCGGCTCCCCGACATCGAGCCCGGCCGCTACCCGGTGTCGCTGACCGGCGAGGTCCTCCGGGAGCCGGCGTCGTGGGCCGCCGAGCAGACGCGGCGGCGGCGGATGGAGATGCTCGGGCGCATGGCGATGGGCGTCGCCCACGACTTCAACAACCTGCTCACGACCGTCCTCGGCCACGCCGAGCTCCTGCGGAGCGACCTCGCGCGGCTGGAGAGCGGGGTGGAGCCGGTGGCCCACCTGAAGATGCTGGAGCGGGCGGCCAAGGACGGGGCCGCGCTCGTCCGCAAGATCCAGCAGTACATCCGCAACGAGAAGGACGAGCGGGCCGAGCCCATCGCGCTCCACGAGATCGCCGAGGAGGTCCTCACGCTGACCCGGCCGTACTGGTACAACGAGCCGCGGCGGCGGGGGATCGCCATCGAGGTCCGCCGCGACCTCCGCCCGGTCCCGCCCATCCTGGGCACGCCGACCGAGCTCCGCGAGGTGCTCGTGAACCTCGTCCTCAACGCGGTCCAGGCCATGCCGGCCGGGGGCACGCTCACGCTCACGACCCGGCGCCGCGACACGCGCGCGGCCGAGGTCACGGTCGGCGACACGGGCGTGGGCATGACCGAGAACGTCCGCAAGCGCATCTTCGAGCCGCTCTACACCACGAAGGGCTCGGCCGGGTCGGGCATGGGCCTCACGATGAGCCAGGGGATCGTCCAGGAGCACAGCGGGCGGATCGATGTCGAGAGCGCGCCCGGGCGCGGCACGGTCTTCCGCCTTGTGTTTCCGTTCGCGACGAACCACCCCGCCCCCGTCACGCCGCGCAGGGTGGCCCCGGCCGAGGACGGCGCCGGCCTCCGCCTGCTCGTCGTCGACGACGAGCCCATGGTGCGGACCGTGACGACGAAGCTGCTGCGGATGCGGGGCCACGAGGTCGAGGACGCCGACGGCGGCCCGGCCGCGCTCGACGTGCTCGCGGCGGAGCCGCCGTTCGACGTCGTGGTCACGGACCTCTCGATGCCCGAGATGAGCGGGCGCGAGCTGGCCTCGGTCATCCGCGAGCGGTACGAGGGCCTCCCGGTCCTCCTCCTCACCGGCGACACCGACGCGGCCGCCGACAGCGAGGACGTGGCGGCGGTCGTGAAAAAGCCGTTCCAGCTCGACGCCCTCGACGCCGCCATCCGCAAGGCGCACCGGGGGTAGGGAGCTCGCTGCACTCGCTAGGAACTGGGAACGAGGAAAGAGGAACGGGCAGAGGGGCGGGGTGGCGCGCGCTGGCTGGCCGCCCCGCCCCCATGCGCGGCGGCGTGAATGGCGGGCTGGGGCGGGGCGGTGGTCCCCGCAGTCTCCCACCCCGCCCGACTTGAACCTGGCGTCGCACGCGGCGCCAAGGCCGCGGAACGCCCGGCCACCCCGCCCGAGCGGCGGGGCGGGGCGGTATCGCCAAGGCTGAGCGGGCGGGGCGGCGCTCTGCCCATTTCCCAGTTCCTCGTTCCCAGTTCCCGCGCGCCGCGCGCGCTTACCGCCACCGCCGCGCCATGAGGCTGCCGTCCGCGTCCGGCGCGTCCTCGTCGGGCGGGGTGGCGTTGTAGAAGGCGACGAGCGCGTCGAACAGCTCGGGGTGCCGGTTGCGGAGCCGCGCCGGGCGCTCGAAAAACTGCTCCGTCGCGACCGCGAACAGCTCGGCCGGCGCCGTCGCCGCGTACGAGCGGAGGACGCCGTCGCCGCGCTCGGCCCGGCGCATCTCGCGGCGGACGAGGTCGCGCCAAGCGTCGGCCGAGCGCGGGTCGAGGAACGACGGCGCGCCGTCGGCCTCCCAGCCCTCGAAGTCGAACACGTGGGCCAGCTCGTGGAGCACCACGTTGTAGCCGTCGCGCCGCGCCCAGCCGTCCTCGACGGCCCGCACCGAGAGCACGATCGGCCCCTGCGAGTGGACCATCCCGTCGTAGAGGCCCGGCTCCTCGTCGCCGTACGCCTCGTCGAACGTGTCGGGCACCAGGAGCACGGTCCGCTCGGTCGGGATCTCCCAGTCCGGGTGCCCGTGGAGGAGGACGGCGGCGCCGGCCGCCACCATGAGGCGGAGCCGGTCGTCGGGGACCACCCCGCCCGCGCCCTCGAACGTGAGCCCGTCGGTGAGCCACGTCACGTCGCGCTCGAAGCGCGCGCGGGCCGTACGGTCGAGCGCGGCGTAGACCGCCACGTGCGCGTCGAGCCACGCGCGGTCGTCGGGGGGGAACGGCCGCCGGGCCAGGCGGAGCCGGCGGAGCGGGCGCCGGAGCGTCCACGCGACGACCGCCGCCCACGCGGCGAGCCCGACGCCGACGCCCCACGCGGCGCCCGCCCCGCCCCGCCCGACCGCGAGCCCGGCGAGCAGCGCGCCGAGCCCGCCCCAGAGGACGGGGACGAGCAGGTCGGACGGTCGGAGCGCGCGCATGGGTGGGGTGGAGGGCGGGGCGGTCGGTGGGCCGCGGGCGCAAGATGCACCACCCCGCCCCACGCCGGGGGCGGGGCGGCCACCGTCGCGGCGTTGCATGCGACGCCGCCGGGCAACGCCACCGAGCCGCGGCGCCTCCGCCGTGGCACCCTGCTCCGGGGCCTCCTGAGAGGCGGGGCAGGAGAAACCGGGCGGGGCGGGACACCATCGGGCGCACGCGAGTTTACAGATCGGGCTCCGCCGCCCTCCCCCCCGCCCCCACGGCTCACACCGCATGACCCCGCCCCGCCCGTACCGCCTCGCCGGCGACCCCGAGCAGTCCATCCCGCTCCTGACGCCCGACGAGGAGCGCCAGATGCACGAGGCCGATCTCCCGGAGACGCTCCCCGTCCTCACGCTCCGCAACACGGTCCTCTACCCGGGCGTCGTCCTCCCCATCACCGTCGGCCGCGACGCGACGCTGAAGCTGGTCAAGGACGCCTACGCCGGCGAGCGGCTCGTCGGCGTCGTGGCCCAGAAGCGGGCCGAGGTCGAGAACCCGGGGCCGGACGACCTCTACCGCATGGGGACGGCGGCGACCATCCTCAAGCTTATCAAGATGCCGGACGGGTCGGTGTCGATCGTGATCCAGGGCCAGCGGCGGATCGAGGTCGAGGAGTACACCCAGCTCGACCCGTACCTCGAAGCCCGCGTGCGCGCCGTCGAGGAGCCCGAGACGGACGGGGACGATCCGGCCGAGCTCGACGCCCGTATCCGGTCGGTGAAGGAGCTCGCGGTCCAGATCGTCAACCTGTCGCCGAACCTCCCGTCCGAGGCCGCCTACGCGATCCAGAACATCGAGAGCCCCGGCTTCCTCGTCCACTTTATCGCGTCGAACCTCCAGATCGACGTGGCCAAAAAGCAGGAGCTGCTCGAAACGCGCCCGCTCCTCGACCGCTCGCAGCTCGTGCTCGACCACCTGGAGCAGGAGATTCGCGTGCTAGAGATCTCGGAAGAGATCCGGTCCAAGGTCAAGACGGACGTCGACCAGCAGCAGCGGGAGTTCTTCCTACGCCAGCAGCTCAAGGCCATCCAGGACGAGTTGGGCGAAGCCGAGGGGTCGAGCCGCGAGGCCGACGAGCTCCGCGACAAGATGGACGAGCGGCTCCCCGACCTCCCCGACGACGTCGTCGAGACGCTGGAGAAGGAGCTCACGAAGCTGGCGCGGACGAACCCGGCGAGCCCCGAGTACGGCGTCGTCCGCAACTACGCCGAGACCATCCTCGACCTCCCGTGGGACCACACGTCCGAGGACACGCTCGACCTCGCGCGCGCCGAGAAGGTCCTGGACGAAGACCACTACGGCCTGGACGACGTCAAAAAGCGCATCCTGGAGTACCTCGCCGTCCTCAAGCTGAAGGGCGACATGAAGGCCCCGATCCTCGCCTTCTACGGGCCGCCCGGCGTGGGCAAGACGTCCTTGGGCAAGTCGATTGCGCGGGCGCTGGGCCGCGAGTTCCACCGGATCTCGCTCGGCGGCGTCCGCGACGAGGCCGAGATCCGCGGCCACCGCCGGACCTACATCGGCGCGCTCCCGGGCCGCATCGTCCAGGGGCTCCGCAAGGCCGGCACCTCGAACCCCGTGTTCATGCTCGACGAGGTCGACAAGCTGGGGACCGACTTCCGCGGCGACCCGTCGTCGGCGCTCCTCGAGGTCCTGGACCCGGAGCAGAACGACACGTTCAACGACCACTACCTCGAGCTGGACTACGACCTCAGCCGCGTCCTCTTTATCGCGACGGCCAACTACCTCGACTCCATCCCCGCCCCGCTCCGGGACCGGATGGAGATCATCGAGATCAACGGCTACACGCCGTCCGAGAAGCTGGCGATCGCCCGGCGCTACCTCGTGCCGCGGCAGCTGGAGCAGAACGGGCTGCGCGAGGACCAGTTCACGATCACCGAAGACGCGCTGCTGCTGCTCATCGAGGGCTACACGCGCGAGAGCGGGGTCCGGCAGCTGGAGCGGACGATCGGGTCGGTCGTGCGCGGCGTGGCCAAGACGGTCGCGGTCGGCGACGCCGAGCGGGGCGACGTGGCGGCCGACGACGTGCCGGGCTTCCTCGGCGCGCGGAAGCACTTCAACGACGCCGCCGAGCGGACCGAGGTCCCGGGCGTGGCGACGGGCCTGGCGTGGACGCCGGTCGGCGGCGACATCCTGTTCGTGGAGGCGTCGGTGAGCCGCGGCTCGGGCCGGATGACGCTGACGGGCAAGCTGGGCGACGTGATGCGCGAGAGCGCGCAGGCAGCCTCGTCGTGGGTGAGGGCGCACGCCGACGAGTTGGGCATCCCGGCCGACGCGTTCCGCTACTGGGACCTCCACGTCCACGTCCCGGCCGGCGCCATCCCCAAGGACGGCCCGAGCGCGGGCGTGGCGATGACGGCGGCGCTGGCGTCGATCTACACGCGCCGCTGCGTGCGCCACGACCTCGCGATGACGGGCGAGATCACGCTGCGCGGGCTCGTGCTGCCGGTCGGCGGGATCAAGGAGAAGGTGCTCGCCGCGCGCCGCGCTGGGCTCTCGTGCGTGGTCCTGCCGGAGAAGAACAGGAAGGACGTGGAGGAGATCAAGGACGAGGCCGTCGAGGGCCTGGAGGTCCACTACGTCAAGCGGATTACCGAAGCGCTCGACGTGCTCCTGGAGCCGGACCCGGTCGAAGACCCGGCCGAGCTGTTCACGGTGCCCGACGCCGAAAAGCGGCTGACCGCCCCGCCCGCCCCCGGCGCCCCGGTCGTCGTCGCGAACGGCGGCGTGGAGGAGCCGGCGCCGCCGGGCGTCCGCTAGCCCCCCCGCCCCACCGCGCGGGCGGGGCGGTTAGCGCGCGCCCTCTTGCGACCGCCCCGCCCTACGGCCCAGGGGGCGCCGGGTCGACGCGAACGCAGAAACCCCCTTTTCCGCAGAGAAAAGGGGGTTTCGGAGGGTGCCCGAGACTGTGGCACAACACACCTGTGCTAATCAGCCTTTAAGTGTGCCCAGAGGCCGATTTGACGAACCGGGGTAACGGTAGGGTGAAAGGTCAGCCCCTCTCCTTCCACTCAACACCGGGTCAAGCCGCTGCGGTGAGGGGCTCGATGGACGCGATCTCTTTCCCTTCCTCCTGCATGGCCTCGTAGAGGTCGACGCTCCGCTGGAGGTTGATCCAGAACTCCGGGGTGGTCCCGAAGTAGCGGGCGAGCCGGAGGGCCGTGGACGTGGTGAGGTCGCGGCGCCCGTTGACGACGCCGTTCAAGCGCTGGAACGAAACGCCGATGGAGTCGGCGACCTTGGACTGAGAGAGACCCATCGGCTCGATGAACTCGTGGAGCAGGATCTCGCCCGGCGGGGTCGGCGGGCGGTGCGTGGGGATACGGGACATTTCCTTGTATGGCTGGTGAGTGGCTTTGGGCCGTCGGTGCGGCCGTCACCGTCTGAGGTTCTTCCCTCAGTGGTAGTCCGTGACTTCGACCTCCTCGGGGCCGGCGTCTGTCCAGACGAAACAGACGCGGTACTGCTGATTAATGCGGATGGAGTGCTGGCCGGCCCGGTCGCCCTTGAGCGCTTCCAGCATGTTGCCGGGCGGGACGCGGAGGTCAGCGACTTCGTGCGCGGCGTTGAGCATGTCGAGCTTGCGGAACGCCACCGCGTGGAGTTCTCCGGGGAGCCGTCGGCGCGTCTTCTTCGTGCTCGCGCCGTTGAAGAGAGCTTCGGTTTCGGCGTCGGCGAACGACTGGATCATCGGGAGGGGCGACTATCACGGCAGGCGTGCTAGTATAACGAGGGTCGCTCTACTCTGTTTCGTCCGCTCCCGGAGATCCTTTAGCGGTCGCCTCGCTCCCCTTGAGCCGGCCGTAGACGGCAGCGCGAAAGCGGCCCAAGCCCGACCCGCACTGCGGCGGTCGGTCTGGGCCGTCGGGGGTTTTCGTCCGGACGAAAACATAACTTGCCAATCCTCTCCGCTGCTCCAAGGTTTGCTTTGCCTGGAGCCTCGAATGTGTGGTCTCGTGAGCGTCAATCGGCTGCCGATCAGCGGGCACGGTTATCCTCTGGCCTCGCCTACGCCTGACCTCACGTGACCGCAGACCTAGCCCCCCACTTCCGCGCGTTCGCAGACGCCGTGCGCGATGAGTACGAGCCGCTTCTCGACGATACCTCTTGGGAGGAAGACCAACTCAAACCCCACGTCAAAACACTCATCGACGGACTGGGTGCGGCGCTTGGACTTGGCGCGGTTCGGTCCAAGTTCGAGAGCGCTGTCCAGGGTATCGGGCGGCCTGACCTGGCGGTCTACGTAGACGGCCTCACCGTCGGCAACGTCGAGCTAAAGAAGCCGGGCACGGGGGCCAACGCGCCTCGCTTCAAGGGGCGGAATAAGGCGCAGTGGACCAAGTTCAGCAACCTCCCCAACGTGGTCTACACCGACGGGCTGGAGTTCGCGCTGTTCCAGCACGGCGAGCGCGTGGGGCCGGTCGTCCGACTGGCGCAAGACGTGGGCGACGGCGGCACGGCCGTGAGCGACGACGACGCGCGCAAGGCAAGCGAGCTGTTCGGGCGGTTCTTCGACTGGCAGCCTCAGGTGCCGCGTACGCCTCGTGGGCTCGCGCACATCCTCGCTCCCGTGTGCAAACTGCTCCGAGACGACGTGGCCGAGGCCCTGTCCGATCCCGAGTCACCACTGACAGCGCTGGCGGAGGACTGGCGTCGCGTGTTCATGGCGGGCGCCACGGACGCCGAGTTTGCCGATGCCTACGCACAGACGCTCACGTACGCGCTCCTACTGGCCCGGCTCTCCGGCGCCGATGACCTCTCGACCGACGACGCTGTAGCGGCGCTTAAGCCGGGCCACAACCTCCTGGCCGAGACGCTGCGTACCCTCGGTGATCCCCGCGCACGCGGAGTGCTGGGCTCGACGGTGGACCTACTCGAACGGATCGTGGCGGGCGTGGACCCGGGCTTCTTCGCCCGCACCCGCGACCTTCACGACGACGGCCCCGCCCACGCCGCCGACCCCTGGCTCTACTTCTATGAGGACTTCCTCGCTGAGTACGACCCGAAGCTGAGGAACAACCGGGGCGTCTACTACACGCCCTGGCAGGTAGTCCAGGCCCAAGTACGACTGACGGCCCAGCTTCTCGACGAGGGCTTTGACCAGCCGTTCGGCGTGGCGTCCGAGGGCGTGGTGACGTTGGACCCGGCCTGTGGGACCGGCACATACGTCCTGGCAGCCGTCCGGCACGCGCTCGACCGGGTCCGAGACGCAGGACGCCCGCTCGCCGCAGCGGCGACGCGCGCCGCCGCCGGAGTCCATGCCTTCGAGATCCTGGTGGGGCCGTATGCGGTGGCTCACCTCCGCCTGACACAGCAGATCGCGGGAGCGGGCGGCGCCCTCCCCACTGACGGCGCTCACCTCTACCTCACCGATACGCTGGACGACCCTGAGGCTGAACCCCGCGTCCAGACGGCTTCGTTCTCGACGCGCGCGCTGGCCGAGGAGCATAAGCGGGCGCTTCTGGTCAAGCGCGACGCCCCCGTCCTGCTCTGCATCGGCAACCCGCCCTATGACCGCGAACAGGCCGAGGCCGGACAGACCATCACGCGCCGCAAGGGTGGCTGGGTACGGCACGGCCATGTCGTAACCCAGGCTGGGCAGGGCACGGCCGAGCAGCGGTCCCGCCCCATCCTCCGCGACTTCCTCGACCCGCTGGCGGCGACGGGCGACGGCGTCCACGCGAAGAACCTCTACAACGACTACGTCTACTTCTGGCGCTGGGCGCTCTGGAAGACCGTCGGGCCACAGTCGGCGTCCGAGGGCGGGATCGTCTCGTTCATCACCGCCAGCAGCTACCTCAAGGGGCCGGGATTCAAGGGGATGCGTCACGCCATGCGCGAGGCGTTCGACGACCTGTGGATCATCGACCTCGGCGGGGACAACCTGGGCGCGCGCAAGTCCGACAACGTGTTTGCCATCCAGACCCCGGTGTGCATCGCAACCGGCGTGCGGTACCGAGACGGTCACGATCGGCGAACGGCCGACGACGAGGCCGCCCGCGTCCGCTACGCCCGGCTCTCGGACGACGAGGACGAGAAGCTGGACCAGCTCGCCCGCGTCGAAACGTTCGAGTCGCTGGAGGGCTTCGACGGCGTCGAGTGGAGCGACTGCCCGACCGACTGGGCCGCGCCGTTCCTACCCGCCCGCTCGGAAGCCTACCTAGGCTTCCCGGCCGTGACGGACCTGTTTCCGTGGCAAGAGAACGGCGTGCAGTTCAAACGGAAGTGGCCTATTGCCTCTGAGCGCGAAACGTTGGACCGCCGGTGGGCCAGGCTGACGGCGAGCAACAACCCCGGCCCCTTGATGAAGGAGACAACTGCGCGCACGGTCCAGAAGGCTGGTAGTCCGTTCGGGCTGGAAGACGATGCCCTCGTTCCGTTAGTCGAAGCCGAGGGCGCTCCTGTTCCTCCGCAGCCGTATGCCTACCGCAGCTTCGACCGACAGTGGATGCTCCCTGACACTCGGATCT
>NZ_JAVRHT010000048.1:0-19954 GCF_031846415.1 Rubrivirga litoralis
GCTGCCCGCTGCCCGCTGCCCGCTGCCCGCTGCCCGCGATACCGTCCCGCCCGTCCGTACCTTGGCGCAGCGGGCGCCACGCGGGTGGCCGCGGATCCTAAGCATGGGGAACGGTTATGGCCGGCCACAACAAATGGTCGAAGATCAAGCGCAAGAAGGGGGCCGCCGACGCTAAGCGGTCGAAGGTCTGGGCGCGGATCGCCCGCGACATCCAGGTCGCGGCCCGCGAGGGCGGCGGCTCGCCCGACATGAACGCCCGCCTCGCGCTCGCCGTCGACAAGGCGAAGGCGGAGAACATGCCGAAGGACAACATCGAGCGCGCCATCAAGCGCGGGACCGGCGAGATCGAGGGGGCCGACTACGAGGAGCTGTCCTACGAGGGCTACGCGCCGGGCGGGATCGCCGTCTTCGTCGACGCCCTCACCGACAACGCGAACCGGACCGTCGCCGACCTCCGCAGCCTGTTCCTCAAGGCCGGCGGCAACCTGGGCACGTCGGGCTCGGTCGCGTTCCTGTTCGACCAGAAGGCCGTCTTCGAAATCCCAGCCGACGGGCTCACCGAGGACGACCTGTTCCTCCTCGTCGCCGACGCCGGCGCCGAGGACCTCCGCCGCGAGGACGACGGCGAGGGCGGGGCGGTGTTCGTGGTCGAGGCGCCGACCGACGCGTTCGGGGACGTCCAGGCCGCGCTCGCGGGCGCCGGCGTCGAGCCCGCCGAGGCCGCCCTCCAGCGGATCCCCACGACCACGACCGCGCTCCCGCCCGACGACGCCGCCAAGGTGCTCCGCCTCCTCGACCAACTCGACGACCACCAGGACGTCCAGGCCGTCTACTCGACCCTCGACGTGGACGACGCCACGCTCGCCGCCTTGGAGGGATAGGGGGCGCGGGATGGAGGCACGGGCACCCATCCCTCTGTCCCTCAATCCCCCATCCCTCCCCCTTATGATCGTCCTCGGCATCGACCCCGGCACGCGGACCGCCGGCTTCGGCGTGGTCGAGACGTCGGGGCGGGGCGGGCGCACCGAGCGGGCGCTCGACTACGGGTCGATCGACCTGCCGGCCGACCTCGACCACACGCTCCGCCTCCAGCGGATCTACGAACGGATCATCGAGCTCGTGGACCAGCACCACCCGGACGAGGTGGCCGTCGAGGTCCCGTTCCTCGGCCACAACGTGCAGTCGATGCGGAAGCTCGTCCGCGTCGAGGCGACCGTCATGCTGGCCGCCATGCACCGCCAGATCCCGGTCGCGCAGTACGCTCCGGCCGAGGTCAAAAAGTCGGTGACGGGGAAGGGGCGGGCCACGAAGGACCAGGTGTGGTTCATGATCCGCGCCCTCCTCGGCACCACCGACGACCGCGGCCGCGACGCCTCGGACGCGCTCGCCGTCGCGCTCGCCCACGCGCGCCGGACGCAGGCGGGGCCGGCCGCCTCGGGTGGGGCGCCTAAGGATTGGGCCGCCTTCATCAAGGCGAACCCCGGGCGCGTCCGGTGAGCCGGTAGGTCAGTGCGGGAGCAGTGGGCTCGTCGGGCGGGGCGGCGGGCGGTGCCGAGGCGACGCGCCACCCCGCCCCCGGCGCCCCACGGGCGGGGCGGGCATCTCACCGACTCACCGACCTACTGCCCATACCCCCGCTCCTCGTCGCGGACGCGGACGGCGTCGGCGATCTCGGAGCGGTCGAGCGTCCCGTCCGAGAGGGCCGCGGCGAGCTCCGAGATCTGGGACGCCTTCTGGGGCGCCTGGCCCCACTCCGGGTGGGCCGTCTCGATCAGCGAGACGAGGATGCGGACGTAGGGGTAGCGCTCGGCCGGCGACGGTAGCGCGCCCACGGCCTCGGCGTAGAGCTGGGCGTTGCGGCCCACCTGGCGGTCCAGGATGCGGCGGTCGTAGGGCATCGGGAGAGGGGTGGAAGAGGGGGCCGCGGGCGGCGTGGCCTATACTACCGAGCGGCCCCGGCAGTTGGTCCGGGCCGCCGCCCCGACGCCCGCCCCGCCCCGTGGGACCCGCCCCCGACACGTTCCCCAACCCGCGCCCGCCGTACCGGCTGGAGCTGCTCCCCGTCGTGCCCCCGTTCTACCGCCGGGCGCGGGCGAACGAGGTGGCCGCCGGCGAGCTCGTCTACTACGGCCCCGCCCCGGCGTTCTACGGCATCGGCGAGGTGCTGGGCCGGACCGAGAAGCACGTGCTCGTCGACTTCCGGGGGACCGGCCAGCTCGGCGTGCACCAGGAGACGCTGGAGCCTCAATACGTGATGCCGATCCCCGACGACCGCGTGGGGCTCATCTGAGAGCGCCCTTCGGGCCGGTACGAGGTACCGGGTACGGTTTTGAGCAAGCCTCGTGAGCCCCGCGGCCTCCTGAGGGTTGCTCTGGAGGTGACGGCCCGCCGCCCCGCCCGCGTGGTGCCTTCGGCTGGGGCGGGGTGGACTTCTACCAACCCTGGAGGTTTGCGCCTCACCCGAGCCGCCCCGCCCTCGCTGGCCGCCCCGCCCGGGCGGCTCAGAGGTCGAGGCCGAGGGCGCGGAACGTGGCGGGCGGCTCGTAGCGGGCCTCGAACGTCCCGCTCGCCGCGCCCGTGACGGCCTGGGCGGGGCGCTGGACGAAGAACCCGGCCGCGTCGAACTGGAAGGTGCCCGCGACGAAGCCGTAGTCGTCGATGCGCGTGAGCGCGAGCGTCCCCTCCAGCCCGCGCAGGACCTCGCCGCGCGCCTTGAGCGGGTCGTCGGCCTCGTCCACGTTCGCGATCGTGGCCGCGACGGCGTACGCCGGGTCGGCGTCGACGGCGTAGGCGCCGACACCGGGGCGGGCGCCGGGGCGGCGGAAGAGGACGTAGTCGTAGTCCTCGATGTCGCTCTCGAACAGGTCGCCGACGAACAGACCGAGCACGAACTCCGGTCCGCGCGGGCCGTCGAGGATCGTGTAGACGGCCTCGCCCTCGACGAGCCGCGCCGAGCGGTCGACGTCGATGCGGCCCTCGAACTCGCCGAGCAGGCTTTCGTCGGCGTCGCAGCCGGCGGCGAGGAGGCACACGGCGAGAAGGGCGAGAACGCGTGGGAGCGGGGGCATGGCCGGGCGGGGTGGTCCGAGAGGGGAGAGAGACGGGGCCGGCGCTGGAGGCTGTGGAGCAGTAACCTCTTAACGCCGGCCCCGTACCCGACCCTGCCCGCCCCGTTCCGCCCGCCCCGCCGCTTACATGGCCCTTGCTCTTCGTCTCGATCACGTGACCAAACGGTACGGGCAAACGCTCGCCGTCGACGGCGTCTCGTTCACGGCCGAGCCCGGCCGCCTGTTCGGGCTGCTCGGGCCGAACGGGGCCGGCAAGTCGTCGACGATCCGCATGATCACCTACATCACGACGCCCGACGCCGGGGCGGTCACGCTGGGCGGGGTGGAGGCCGGGCCGGAGACGCAGCGGCGGATGGGGTATCTCCCCGAAGAGCGCGGGCTGTACAAGAAGATGAAGGTGGGCGAGCAGCTCGTGTACCTCGCCCAGCTCAAGGGCATGGAGCGGGTCGCTGCCGAGCGGTCCGTGCGCGCGTGGCTGGACCGCTTCGGGGCGTCCGAGTGGTACGGGAAGGCGGTCGACGAGCTCTCGAAGGGGATGCAGCAGAAGGTCCAGTTCGTCTCGACCGTCGCCCACGACCCCGACCTGTGCATCTTCGACGAGCCGTTCTCGGGCCTCGACCCGATCAACGCCGACGTGCTCCAGGAGACCATCGTCGAGCTCCGCGAGCGGGGCAAGACGGTCCTGTTCGCGTCGCACCGGATGGAGCAGGTCGAGCGCCTCTGCGACGACCTCTGCCTGATCTCGCAGGGCCGCGTGGTCCTGCGGGGGACGGTCACCGAGGTCAAGGCCCGCTACGGCCGCGACACGGTCACCGTCGAGTTCGGCGGCGCCGACGGCTGGCTCGACCGGCTCGTCGGGGGCGGGGCGGTCCGCGTGCTCACGCGCGCGGCGGGCCGCGCCGAGCTCCGGCTGGCGGGCGCGTCGCCGAACGACGTGCTCGCGGCGGCGCTCGCGGGCGGGGCGGACGTCACGCAGTTCGGGGTCCACGCGCCGCCGCTCACCGAGATCTTCCGCACGGCCGTGGCCGAGGGGGTTCAGGGTTCTAGGGTCGTGAGCAGCCCGACCCTCGACGCCGAGACCGCCCCGCCCCCACGGGTCGCCGGCTGACGCGGCCGCCCGACGCCCACCCCGCCCCCGCGCCTCCGGGCGGGGCGGCTCCGACCCGTCCGGCACAACCCCGAACCTTCCAACCCCCCAACCCTTCGTGAACAAGACCCTCCTCATAGCCCGGAGCGAGTACCTCCGCCGCGTCCTGACCAAGGGGTTCCTGGTCGGCGTCCTGCTGGCCCCGCTCGGGCTCGTGCTCCTGTTCGTTCTGCCCGCCGTGCTGGGGTCCCTGTCGAGCGACGACGCCGAGCGCCGCGTGGCCATACTCGACGAGTCAGGCCGGCTCTACGAGGCCGTGGCCGCCGCGGCGCCCGAGCGGTTCGCGGTCGAGCGCACCGCCGCCCCGCTCGACTCGCTCCGCGTGCGCGTGCTCGACGAGCGGCTCGACGTGGCCCTCGTGCTCCCGGCGTCGCTGCTGGAGGGGCGGGGCGAGGCGTCGGTGTACGGCCGCTCGGGCGGCGGGCTGACCCAGCTCGACGACGTCCGCGACGCCGTCCGCGGGGCGGTCCGCGACGTGCGGCTCGCCGACGTCGGCGCGCCCGACGAGGTCCAGGCCGTGCTCGCCGAGCGGCCCCGCGTCCGGTCGGTGACGGTGACCGAGGACGGCGACGCTGCCGACGGCGCGCTCCTGGCGACGATCATCGGGTTCGTGGTCGGGTTCGCCATCTACCTCCTCATGTTCATCTACGGCCAGCTCGTGATGCGGGGCGTGATCGAGGAGAAGCAGAACCGGATCGTCGAGGTGATCGCGTCGAGCGTGCGCCCGTTCGAGCTCCTCATGGGGAAGGTGCTCGGGATCGGGGCCGTCGGGCTTACGCAGGTGGTGGCGTGGGGCGTGCTCGGGGCCGGCGTGCTCGCCGTGCTCGGCCCGGTCCTCGCCCTGTTCGCCGGCGGCCCCGCCCCGCCCCCGGGCGCCGGCGTCGCGGGCGGGGTGGCCGCGGGCGGGGCGGCCGAGCTCCCGTTCGACGTCGGCGCGATCGGGGCGCTCCTGACGCCGGGGTTCCTCACCGTTCTCGTCCTGTGCTTTCTCGGGGGCTACCTGTTCTACGCCGCCCTGTTCGCGGCCGTCGGGAGCGCCGTCGAGCAGGAGTCGGACGCGCAGTCGCTCATGCTCCCGCTCACGCTCCCCATCATCGTCCCCATCCTGTTCTTGCAGCCGATGCTGGACCAGCCGGACTCGACGCTGAGCGTGGTCCTGTCGATCCTCCCGCCGTTCTCGACGATCCTGCTGCCGGTCCGCGCGATCGCCACCGACGTCCCGGTGTGGCAGACGGCGCTCGCGCTCGCGCTCCTGGCCGTCGCGTTCCTCGGGGCCATCTGGGTGGCCGCCCGGGTCTACCGCGTGGGCATCCTGATGTACGGGAAAAAGGCCACGTTCGGCGACCTCTGGCGCTGGGTGCGGACGGCGTAGCGGGCGGGGCGGAGGAGGAGCCACCCCGCCCCCGCGGGTCGGGCGGGGTGGGGTAGTCCGTTTGCACCAGGGCGTTCGGGCGGGGCGGCGATACCCTGAGGCTGTTCGCGGCGGCTCGTGCCGCGTCTCCCCACCCCGCCCCCGACGCCCATGCCGCGGTTGCTCCTCCTGCTCCTTCTCGTGTGCACCGCCGCCTCAGCCTCGGCGCAGGACCGCCCCGCCCCGCCCGAGGCGGTCCAACGTGTCGTCCTGGTCGACGGAACTGTTCTGGTCGGGCGGGTCGTCGAGGACTCCGCCGATGCGGTCGTCGTGGTCGCCGCCAACGGGGTCGAGCAGCGCGTCGCGCGCGACCAAGTCGCCGAGGTCACGGACCTCCTGGGCGGCCGGTTCACGCGCTACGACCCGGCCCGGACCCGGCTGTTCTTCTCGCCCACGGCGCGGTCGCTGGGGAGCGGGGCGAGGCGGTTCTCGGCGTACTACCTATTCCCGTCGCTGGCCGTCGGCGTCGGCGACCGCGTGGATCTCTCGGTCGGCGCGTCGATCCCGCTCGTCGTACCTGGACTTGCGGCCACCGTCCTCAACGGGAACGTAAAGGCGACGCTGGTGCAGCGCGAGGGCGTCGCCGCGGCCGTCGGCGGCAGCGTCCTCGTCCCGATCTCGACGGAGGGGACGCCCGGCGTCGGGGGGACGATCTACGGGGTGGTCACGATCGGAGGCGAGGCCGGCGCCGTGACGCTCGGGGCGTACGGGTTTTACGCTACCGATTTTTCCGACAGCGAGTTCGGCAACGGAACGGCGATCTTGATCGGCCTTGAGCGCCAGGTCTCGAACAACATCAAGCTGGTCAGCGAGAACTACGTAGGCCTCGTGTTCGAGGAGGGCGGGGCGGTCGGAGTCGGGACGCTCACGGGCGTCCGGTTCTTCGGCGACCAACTCGCGGCCGACGTCGCCGTCGCCTTTGGCGTGGCGGAGGGCGAGTTCTCGTCGGTCCCGGTCCCCTACCTCGGCCTGTCGTACACGTTCTAGCCCGCCGCCCCGTTCAGCCCCGGCCGCCCCGCCCCCGGGCACCGTCGCCTTTGACCTGCCGCCCCGCCCCGCTGACGGCGCTGACCCTGCGGGTCGCGCTCCTGGTCCTCGCCGCCGTGCTCGCGGCGGGGCCGGCGCGGGCGCAGTACTTCGGGTTCGGGAAGAACCGGGTGCAGTACGAGGGGCAGGCGTGGGAGGTGCTCCAGTCCGAGCACTTCGACGTGTTCTACTACGAGCCGGCGGGCCGGGCGCCGAGCGGCTACGTGGTGGCGTCGTTCGCGGCCGAGGCGGCCGAGGAGGCATACGGCGAGGTCGCGGCCCTCTTCGCGGCCGACCTCGAGCGCCGCGTCCCGCTGCTCGTCTACCCCACGCACGTGGCGTTCGCCGTCACGAACGCGGCCGACCTCCCCGTCGGCGCCGAGGCCATCGGGGGGGTGACGGAGCGGTTCAAGAACCGGGTCGTCGTCCCGTTCACGGGCGACTGGCGCGACTTCCGGCGCGTGGTCCACCACGAGCTCGTGCACGCGGTCGTGAACGACGTGTACGACGGCGGCCCGTTCCTCTCGCTCTCGCGGGGCGGGGCGGGCGTCCAGATCCCGGCGTGGTTCAACGAGGGGCTGGCCGAGTACAGCGCGCAGACGTGGGACACCGAGTCCGACATGTACGTCCGCGAGGCGGTCCTGAACGACGGGCTGGCCGACATCCCCGACCTCCGGGGCTACTTCGCCTACCGCGGCGGGCAAGGCGTGTGGGACTTTGTGGCCGAGGAGTACGGGCGCGAGACGGTCACGCAGATCCTCGACGGCCTCCGCCTGGGGCGGAGCGTGGGCGGGGCGTTCGAGCAGGCGACGGGGCTGGGGCTGGGTGAGCTCTCGGAGCGGTGGAAGCGGGCGCTCCGCGACGTGTACTTCCCCGAGGCCGTCGCCCGCGAGGAGGCCGCCGCCGTGGCCCGGCCCGTCGCCACGAGCGACCCGGGCGGGGCGGGCTACCACGCGAGCCCCGCGCTCTCGCCGCAGGGCGACCGCGTGGCCTACGTGGCCTCGCACGACGGGCTGTTCGACGTGTTCGTGGCCCCGGCCGTCGGCGGCGGCGAGCCGACCAAGCTCCTCGACGGCCAGGACAACACGTCGTTCGAGCGCCTCCGCATCCTCTCGCCCGGGCTCTCGTGGAGCCCCGACGGCCGTCGCCTCGCGGTCGCGGTCACGAGCGGGGCCGACGAGACGATCGCGCTCGTCGACGTCGAGAGCGGCGACATCGAGCGCCTCCGCCCGGACCGCGTCGACGCCGTCGTCTCGGTCGCGTGGAGCCCCGACGGCGGGCGCGTCGCGTTCGAGGGCGTCTCCGGCGCGCAGTCCGACCTCTACGTGCTCGACCTGGAGACGGGCGCGCTCGCCAACCTCACGCGCGACCTCTACGCCGACCACGCGCCGGCGTGGGCGCCCGATGGCCGCTCGCTCGTGTTCCACTCCGACCGCGGCGCCGCCGTCGAGCTCGGCCGCGCGACGGCGGCCGCCGCGCGCTCCGGCGCGTTCGACGCCCACGCGCTCGGGCGGGGCGGCTACGACCTGTACCGCGTGGCCGTCGACGGCCCGGCCCGCGCCGAGCGGCTGACCGACGACCCGGTGTGGGACGAGACCCGCCCCGCCCTCGCGCCGGGGCCGGGCGGCGGCGTGCGGCTCCTGTTCGTGAGCGACCGGAACGGGATCCCGAACCTCTACGCGCTCGACCTCCCCGCCCCGCCCAGCGACGCCACCCCGCCCGCCCCGCCCGACGGAGCCGGGGCGGGCGGGGCGGCCCTGGACTCGGCCGCGACGGGTGCGGCGGCGACGGACGCGGCCGCGACGGGCGGGGCGGGCCTGGGCGGGGCGGCCCGGCCGCTCACCGACCTCGAAGCGGGCGTCCTCGACGTCTCGCTCGCGGCCGACGGGGGCCGGGCGGCGCTCCTGGCGCTCTCCGGCGGCGCGCCGTCGGTGTTCGTGCTCCGCGACCCGTTCGGGCGGGGCGACCTGCCAGCCGTGCTCGCGCCGACCGTGTGGGCGCAGCGGCGGGCCGGGGCCGCCGGCGAGGCCCCGTCGCTGCGGCTCGCGAGCGCGGCCACGCAGCAGCGGAACCCGTTCCTCCGCGACGCCGCCGACGGTGCCCCGCCGGACGCGCCCGGCCGGCGCGAGCCGCCCTCGGCCGAGGATGTCGCCTTTGCCGACTCGGTGCTCGCCCTGTTCGGGCCGCCCGCCGACTTTCTCGCCTCGGCGGACCCGGCCGCGCTCGACCCGGCCGACCCCGCCCGCGGGCCGCGCGTGGCCTACCAGGACTACGCGTTCTCCGACGCCTTCGAGGGCGGGGCGGCCCACCGCCCGCTCCTCACCGAAGCCGCCCGCGACACGGCCGGCGTCCTCGTCGCGCGGCCCTACCGGCTCCGGTTCTCCCACGACTACGCGGTCGTCGCCGGGAGCTACGAGACGGTCTACGGCATCCAGACGGCGACGCAGGTCCGGTTCTCGGACGTGCTCGGCAACCACGAGGTGAGCCTGACGACGAACCTCGTGTTCGACCTCCGAAACATCAACTACGTCCTCGGCTACGCCTATCGGGCGGGGCGGACCGACTACGCCGTCGAGTCCTTCCAGGTGGTCCGCGAGTTCAGCGACTTCGCCAACGCGACCGTCGTCCGCTACCGGAACTACGGGCTCGTCGGGCGGGCGACCTACCCGCTCGACACGTTCCGCCGGCTCGACGCCGAGGTCGGGCTCGTGGGCGTCTCGCTGGCCGACCTCTCCGACCTCGGGCGCCGCCCGCGGAGCCGGCTCTTTGCCGTCCCCCGCCTGACGTACACGCGCGACGTGACCGTGCCCGGCGTGCTCGGGCCGCGGTCGGGGTCGCGGTGGGCGGCGAGCGTTTCGGGTTCGCCTGGCCCGAACGCCTTTTTCGCCTCGGCGCTCGTCGACGCCCGCCGGTACTGGACGCTCGGGCCAGGCTACACGCTCGCCCTCCGCGGCTCGGCCGGCATCAGCGTCGGGCCGGACCCGCAGCGGTTCTACGCGGCCGGCGTGCAAAACTGGGTCAACGCCGACGTCGAGACCGTCCCCGTGCGCAACGCGAGCGACTTCGTGTTTGCCACGCCGGTCCTCCCGCTCCGGGGCTCGGGGTTCAACGAGACGGCCGGCGACCGCTTCGCGCTCGTCAACGCCGAGCTCCGGCTCCCGCTCGTGGCCGCGCTCCTGCCGGGGCCGCTCCCGGTCCTCCCGCTCTACGACGTCCAGGCCGTCGGCTTCGTCGACGCCGGGTTCATCTCCGAGGGCGGGGTGGAGCTGTTCCGCGACGCCGAGGTGACGGGCGACGACGGCGAGACGACGACGCGGCGGGCCTTCGACGATGCGCTCCTCGGCGTCGGGGCCGGGCTGCGGACGGTCGTGCTCGGGTTCCCCGTCCGCCTGGACTGGGCGTGGCCGTTCGACGGGACCGGGTTCGGCGACGGACGGCTGTACCTCTCGGCCGGACTGGACTTTTAGGCTCGCTGCGCTCGCGGGGATGGGGGATGGGGGATGGGGGATGGGGGATGGGGGATGGGGGATGGGGGATGGGGGATGGGGGCGCGCGGGCGGGGTGGCGCCCGTTTTGTTCCACCCCGCCCACTGGCGGGCACCCGTAGGGACACGACTCGTCGTGTCCGGGGCGGGCGGGGCGGTTCTGGACGGCGCCGCCCCGCCCGTGGCCGCCCCGCCCGTGGCCGCCCCGCCCGCGACGTGGCGCGTGATCGGGCGAATGCGGACACCACGCGTGGTGTCTTTACGAACCTGGCCTGTCGTGCCCGCCCGTGCCGTGGGCGGGGCGGTGGTCGTGCCCCCGCTGTCCGCTGCAACGTCACCGCATCCTCACCGGGGGGCGGGCTCCGCGCCCCTAGCTTTGGAGTCCCCATGTGCGCGGCGTCCTGTTGATGGCCGCCGCGCCTGTTTTTGTGTTCCTCGCCCTCCGGGTCCGCCCCGCCCGCCCATGCAGACCGACGTCCGAGCCCTCAACAGCGTCGACTACGTCCTCGACCTGACCGTCCCCGCCGAGGACCTCCAGCCCCAGATCACGGCCGCCCTCAAGCGGCAGCGGGCGCAGATGAACCTGAAGGGGTTCCGGCCCGGGAAGGTGCCGATGAACGTCGTGCGCAAGATGGTCGGGCCGCAGGTGGCCGTCGAGGTCGCCGAGCAGGCCATCGGCGAGGCGTACCGGACGGCCGTCGTCGAGCCCGGCGAGATCGAGCCGCTCGGGCAGCCGCGGCTGGTCGAGCTCGACTTCGACGCCGAGGTCGAGGGCGCCCCGCTCAAGGCGACGGTCCAGTTCGGCGTGCGCCCCGAGTTCGGGCTCGCCGACCTCGACGGCGTCCCCGTGACGCGGCTCGTCCGCGAGTTCTCGGACGAGGACGTCGACGCTGACCTCCAGCGCCGGCGGGACCTCGCGGCGACCGAGGAGGACGCCCCCGAGGGCACGGCCATCGGCCCCGACCACATCGCCGTCATCGACATCCAGCCGGTCGACGAGGACGGCGAGCCGACGGGGCCGAAGCAGAACGCGGCCCAGATCGTCATGGCCAACCCCGACCTTCGCGCCGAGATGAAGGAGGTGCTCACCGGCCTCACGACAGGCGACGAGACGGCCGTCGAGCTCGCCCCGCTGGA
This sequence comes from Rubrivirga litoralis, assembly GCF_031846415.1. Taxonomy (NCBI): domain Bacteria; kingdom Pseudomonadati; phylum Rhodothermota; class Rhodothermia; order Rhodothermales; family Rubricoccaceae; genus Rubrivirga; species Rubrivirga litoralis. Next base: position 11,275 of record NZ_JAVRHT010000048.1, read on the forward strand.
GCCCGGCGACGACGGCGAGATGGCCCCGGTCGAGGGCGCCGACCCCGACCGCTACCGCCTCACGGTCGTCGACGTGCTGGAGCGCGCGGTGCCCGAGGTGGACGCCGACTTTATCAAGAGCCAGACGAACGGCGAGAGCGAGAGCCTGGACGACCTCAAGGTGCAGATCCGAGAGGACCTCGAGCGCTCGTGGAACGCCCGCGCGCGGCAGGCGATGGAGCAGCGGATGGTCGAGGAGTTCGTGCTCGCCCACCGCGACGTGGTCCCCGTGCCGGAGACGCTGACCGAGGCGGCGCTCGACGCCATGCTCGAAGAGACGAAGCAGAAGGCGCAGGGTCAGCTTCCGCCCACGTTCGAGGTCGACGCGTGGCGCGACCAGAACCGCCAGCAGGCCGAGGACCAGGTCCGGTGGCTGCTCGTCAAGGACCGGCTCGTCGAGGACGAGGGGATCGAGGTCACCAACGAGGACTTCGAGGCTGAGTTCGCCACGCTCGCGTCCGACGGCGCCGACCTCGACCTCGTCAAGCAGTACTTCACGGCGCAGCCCCAGCTCATGGAGCAGATGGGCGACCAGCTCCTGAACCGCCGCATCTTCGGCGCCCTCGAAGGCCGCTTCACGATCGTCGACAAGACGCGCGAGGACCTGGAGCGCGAGGCGGCCGAGCGCCGGAAGGCGCAGGAGGACGCGCCCGTCGAGCTCACGCCCGACTTCAGCGACGAGGCCGACGCCGACGATGCCCTGGCCGACGACGCCTCGGCCGACGAGCCCGCCGAGAGCGAGTAGCGCCGCCCCGCTCAGACCTCCGACCGCCCCGCCCGCGCCTGCCGCGAGCGGGGCGGCGTCGTTCCACCCTGCCCCTTATACCAGCTCTGGAGGTTTGTGCCTCACCCGAGCCGCCCCGCCCCACCCATCCACCACCCCTAGCCCCTCCTGGCTGCGCCGTCCCTTCGGGGTGTCCAGGAGGGGAACTCCTCTGGAGGCGTTGGAGCATGAGGTAGGAAGTCAACGATGTGGTATTAGGTCCGCTGCGGCCGCCGGGCGTGCGGGCGGGGCGGTTGCAGAGGGCGGGGCGGAACCGTGGCCGGCGGGGTCGGGTGCCACGACCAAACACGTCCCCCACACGAGACACTCCCCAGGATGAGCCAGATCAGCGATTTTGTCACCTTCGCCAAGGGCATCACGTCGATGCCCGGCGGGATCTACTCGGGCGGCTTCGACGAGGCCCCCATCAACGCCCTCGTCCCGATGGTCGTCGAGCAGACGACGCGCGGCGAGCGGTCGTACGACATCTTCTCGCGCCTGCTCAAGGACCGCATCGTCCTGTTCGGGACGCAGGTCAACGACACGACGGCCAACCTGGCCGTGGCCCAGCTCCTGTTCCTCGCCGCCGAGGACGCCGAAAAGGACATCAACATCTACATCAACTCGCCGGGCGGGGCGGTGTACTCGGGGATGGCCGTCTACGACACGATGCAGTTTATCAAGCCCGACGTGGCCACGATCTGCGTCGGCCTCGCGGCCTCGATGGGATCGGTGTTCCTGCTCGGCGGGGCCAAGGGGAAGCGGGCCGCGCTCCCCAACAGCCGCATCATGATCCACCAGCCGTCGTCGGGCGCGCAGGGCCAGGCCTCGGACATCCAGATCCAGGCCGAGGAGATCCTCTACATCAAGAAGCGGATGAACGAGGTGATCGCCCACCACACCGGCCAGACCGTCGAGCGCGTCGAGAAGGACACGGACCGTGACAACTTTATGAGCCCCGAGGAGGCCAAGGAGTACGGCATCATCGACACCGTGCTCGGTGAGGGCGCCGAGGGCAAGCCGGACGAGGACCCGACGGAGTCGGGCGAGGCCGAGTAGCACGCCGGCCCCGCTTCTACCGCCCCGCCCCGCCCCACTCTGTTGAGGGCGGGGCGGAGCCGTTTCAGAGGCGCCGGTCGGGGCCGGGCCGTATCGGTCCGTGAAGAGGGGAGGGAGGAGGTTCTTGTTTAGACGGCGTCCAGGCAGAGGGCCTAGCTTGGATTCGGTCTAGACAAGCCCGCCTCATGCGCCGCCTCCCCGCCCTCGCCCTCCCGCTCCTTCTCGCCGCGTCGGTCGCGGCCCAGACGGGGACCCTCGCCGGCCGCGTCGTCGGCACCGACGGCGTCCCGCTGCCCGGCGCCACCGTCCTCGTCGAGGCGACGGCACGCGGGGCGGCGACCGACCTCGACGGCCGGTTCGAGGTCGGCGGGCTGGCCCCCGGCGCCTACCGCGTGACGGCCTCGACGGTCGGGTACGCGCCGGCGACGGAGCGGGTGGAGGTCGCGGCCGGGGAGCGGGCCGAGGTCCAGTTCGTGCTCGTCGAGGCCGCGCTCGACCCGGGCGAGGTAGTCGTCACGGCGCGCGAGACGCTGACGGGGCGGGGCACGCTCGACCTGCCCGGCTCGGGCCACTACGTCGGCGCGAAGACGCTCCAGATCGTCGGCGACTACGACGTGCACCGCGTGCTCCGCGAGGTGCCCGGCGTGACGGTCCAGGAGGAGGACGGCTACGGCCTCCGCCCGAACGTCGGGCTCCGCGGGAGCGGGGCGGAGCGCTCCGGCACGATCACGCTCATGGAGGACGGCGTCCTGATCGCGCCGGCCCCGTACGCCGCGCCCGCTGCGTACTACTTCCCCACGACCGGCCGCATGGACGGGGTCGAGGTGCGGACGGGCGCGGGCCAGATCAAGTACGGCCCGGCCACGACCGGCGGCGCGCTCAACCTGGTCGCGGCGCAGATCCCGGACGGCTTCGAGGCGCGCGGCGAGGCGCGGCTGGGGGCCAACGACCAGCGGACGCTCCACGCCCGCGTCGGCGACGCGACGGCGAGCGCGGGCTGGCTGGGCGGGGCGGGCGTCGGGTTCGTCGCCGAGGTCCGCTCCGACAACGTCGACGGGTTCAAGACGATCGAGGGGCCGGGCGGGGCGGCGCTCCTGGGGCCGGAAGGCGACGAGCTCTCGACGGGCTTCGAAAAGCTCGACCTGTTCGGGCGGCTCCGCGTGGCGACGGCCCCGGGTGCCGCCGTCTACCAGTCGCTCACGCTCACGGCCGGGCTCACCGACGAGGTCTCGGACGAGACGTACCTCGGCCTGACCGACGACGACTTTGCGGCGACGCCGTTCGCCCGCTACGCCGGCAGCCAGCGCGACCAGATGGACGCGGACCACCGCGCGCTCCGCGCCCGCCACGTCGCCGTGTTCTCGGACCACGCCGACCTCACGACGACGGTCTACCGGAATGCGTTCGCGCGCAACTGGTACAAGCTCGACAAGGCGGCCGGGGCTGAGGGGGGAGCGGTCGGGATCGCTGCGCTCCTCGACGATCCGGGCGAGTACGCCGACGCCTACGCGGCCCTCCGCGGGGCGGCGCCGGGCCGCCTGTTCGTCAAGGCGAACAACCGCGAGTACCTCAGCCGCGGCGTCCAGACGGTCGCCGGGCTCCGCACGGGCGGGGCGCTCGTCGAGGCCGGGCTGCGGCTCCACGCCGACGAGATGGACCGCTTCCAGTGGGTCGACGAGTACGCGACGGCCGACGCCCAGACGGCGCTCGCCGTCGCGGGCACGCCGGGGACGGACAGCAACCGGATCGAGTCGGCGCGGGCGGTCGCCGGGTTCGTGCAGGCCGAGGTGCCGCTCGGGCGCGTCGTGCTCACGCCGGGCGTCCGCGTCGAGTCGGTTCGCCTGCGGCGTGAGGACTTCGGCAAGGGCGACCCCGACCGGACCGGCGCCGACCTGGCCGTCCGCGAGAACACGGCGACGGCGTTCATCCCCGGGCTCGGCGCGGTCGCTGACCTGGGGGCGGGGTGGCGCGCGTTCGGCGGCGTCCACCGCGGGTTCGCCCCGCCCGACAGCCGCCCCGAGACGGACCCCGAGGCGAGCGTGAACACCGAGGTCGGCGTCCGCTACGGGAGCCGCGACGTCGAGGTCCAGGTGGCCGGCTACTGGACGGCGTATGAGAACCTGCTGGGGAGCGACCTGGCGGCGGCCGGCGGCGGCGGCACGAGCGACCAGTTCAACGGCGGCCGCGTCGACGTCTTCGGCGCCGAGGTGGGCGTGACGGCCGACCTCGTGGGACTGGCCGCCCCGCCCGCCGCTCGGGCGGGGTGGGCTGCCCCGCTCCGCGTGGCGTACACGCTCACGGACGGCCGCTTCCGCAACGCGTTCGAGAGCGACTTCGACGCCTGGGGCACGGTCGCCGAGGGCGACGCGCTCCCGTACCAGGCCCGCCACCGGCTCTACGTCCGGGCCGGCGTCGAGCGGGCGGGGTGGTCGACGGCGGTGCTCGCGAACGCCGTCTCGGACATGCGGACGGCCGCGGGGCAGGGGGCGATCCCGGCGTCGGAGCGGATCGACGCGCACGTGACGTTCGACCTCGTCGCCGAGGCGCCGCTGCCTGGCGGCGTGGCGCTCACGGCCCGCGCCATCAACCTCACGGACGCGACGTACGCCGTGGCGCGGCGCCCCGCTGGCCTCCGCCCGGGTCTCCCGCGGACGCTAGCGATCGGGCTCCGCGCGCGGATCGGACGGTAAGGGCGGGGCATAGGATGGTGCCGCCCCGCCCGTGGCGGCCCCGTCCTGCCACGCCGTCGCGCGCAGCGGGGGCGGGGCGGTCCGGCCCGTCGTTCGGGTAGGGGAGGGCGCCCTTCCACCTTCCGCCGTTGAACCTTCCCTCGGAGCGGCTCGTTCTAGCGTTCGGCTTCGGCATCGCCGCCGCGGCCTACGTCTATTGGACCGTCGAGGGCTTCCGCCTCGGGGTCGGGTGGACGTCGGTCGCCGCGCTCCGAGCGGCCGTTCCGCTCGGCGCCACGCTCCTCCTCGCGCTCCTCCTCCGGGCCGTCCGCTCTCTCCACGACCGCGGCCCCTAACGTCCGCCCCGCCCCCGATGCTCACCAACTACCGCTGGATCTTCGCCCTCATCGCCGCGCTCGGCGTCGGGAGCGTGGTCGCCGTCGTCGTCCCGCGCTACGCCGAGAGCGAGGCCGTCTCGTGGACCGTCACGGTCGTCGCGGCCCTCATCGCCGCCGCGCTCGTTTACGTCGCGCTCCGCCCGAAGGGCGAGGTGACGGAGACTCGGGACCGGCTCTAGCCGTCGGGCGTAGATTCCGGAAGCGCTTTTCTCCCCACCCCGCCCCCTCCTCCGATGACCAACCCCGACGCCCCCGTCTCCGCCTACGAGAAGGAACGCTCCGACGGCGGCGAGGTCGACCCGCGCTGCCTCCCGCAGGAGCTCGACGGCGACCCGCCCATCGGCGACGAGATCGTCTATCCCGACTACTCCGAGCAGGACCACGCCAACTGGAAGTTCCTGTTCGAGCGGCAGATGGAGATGCTCCCCGGCCGGGCCGGCGCGGCCTACCTCAAAGGCGTCGACACGCTGGGCATGACGTCCGACCGGATCCCCGCGCTCGCCGACCTCTCGAAGACGATGGAGCGGGCGACCGGCTGGACCGTCGCCCGCATCCCGGGGCTGCTCCACGAGCGGGACTTTTTTACGCTCCTCTCGAACCGCGTCTTCCCCTCGACCGACTACATCCGCGGCGAGGACGAGCTCGACTACACGCCGGCGCCGGACCTCTTCCACGACATCTTCGGCCACATGCCGATGCTGACGGAGCCGGACTTCGCCGACTTCTACCAGCTCTTCGGCAAGGCCGCGCTCAACGCCGAGGGCGTCGACCGGCAGAGCCTGGAGCGGCTCCACTGGTTTACCGTCGAGTTCGGGCTGATCCGGGACCCCGAGGAGATCCGCATCTTCGGGGCCGGCGTCAACTCGTCGAAGGACGAGGTGCTCCACGCGCTCGAGAAGGCCGAGCAGCGGCCGTTCTCGGTCGACGCCGTGATCGACCAGGACTACGAGGTCTGGCACCTCCAGCCGGTCCTGTTCGTGGCCGAGTCGTTCGACCAGCTCGTGACCGAGTTCCGGACCTGGGCCGTCGGCCGAGGCCTGCTCCAGGCCGACGCCTGAGATGAGCGACGCGCGCTCCCCGCGGGGCGGGGCGGTCCCCGACGGCCGCCCCGCCCCGCCCGTTTCGGCAGACGCCGAGCGCCTCACGGCGACGGTCCGCGGCCGCGTGCAGGGCGTCGGGTTCCGGCGCTACGTCCGCAAGTGGGCGCGCAAGCTGGACCTCGTCGGGTGGGTGCGGAACGAGCCCGACGGGACGGTTCGCCTGGTGGCCGAGGGCGGGGCGGACGGCCTCGACCGGCTCGTGCGCCTGATCTGGGGCGGCCCGCCGCCGGCCGTCGTCGAGGACGTCGACGCCGAGCGGGGCGGGGCGGAGGGCGGGTTCGACGCGTTCACGGTCGAGCGCCGATAGCCGCCCCGCCCGTCACGGTGGGTCCGACTGCGTCGGGGCGGTCCCCCCGGCCCACGACGGCGCGGGCGACGCGGAGCGCGAGCGCGGGCGGGGTAAAGCGCGTGGCCGCCACCTGCACCTTGTTGGTCCACCCCGGCACCACGCGGAGGCGGCCGCGGGCGAGGCCGTCGAGCCCTTCGCGGGCCACGCGCTCGGACGAGAGGCCGCCGGCGAAAAAGCGGTCGCCCATCCCCGCCCGCTCGGCAAAGCCCGTCGGCACCGGCCCCGGGCACAGGCACGTCACGCGGACGCCCGCCCCGCCCAGCTCGGCGTGGAGCGCTTCGGTAAAGGAGAGGACGTAGGCCTTGGTGGCGGCGTAGACGGCGAGCCCCGGCGCCGGGACGAACGCGCCCGTGCTCGCCACGTTGAGGACGCCACCCCGCTCGGCGACGACGCTTGGCAGGAGCCGCCGCGTGAGCGACGTGAGCGCCGTCACGTTGAGGCCGATGACGCCCTCGGCCGCCTCGGTGCTCGCGTCGAGGAACGGCCCCTGCACGCCGAAGCCGGCGTTGTTGACGAGCACGCTGACGCGCTCGCCGGCGCCATCGAGGCGGGCGGCGAGGGCGGCGGCGGCCCCGGGCGGCTCGAGGTCGGCGACGACCGCCTCGGCCGCCCCGCCCCGCCCGCGGATCTGGTCGGCGACGGCGTCGAGGCGGTCCGCGCTCCGGGCGACGAGCAGGACGCGCGCGCCGCGCGTGGCGAGGCCGCGGGCGAGGTCGGCGCCGATGCCGCCGGAGGCGCCGGTGACGAGGGCGGTGCGGCCGGCGTAACCGAGGGACATGGGCACAACGGGCGGGGCGGGGGACCGGGCGGACCCGGCGGGCGGGGCGGAGGCGGACCGCGCTATTCTACCCTCTCCTCTCGGCCCGCCCCGCCCGTGACCCGCCGCGCCCTGCTCGACTCCGCCACCGCCCGGCTCCAGGCCGCCGGCGTCGAGGGCGCACGGCGGACGGCCGAGTGGATCGTCGAGGACGTGACGGGGGCGGGGCGGCTCGCGCTCACCGCCCGCGACGCCGAAGCGACGCCCGCCGAGGCCGCCCGCGTCGACCGGCTCGTCGCGCGCCGCGCGGCCGGCGAGCCGGTCCAGTACGTGCTCGGGCACGCCGACTTCTACGGGCTCCACCTGGAGGTCTCGCCGGCCGTCCTCATCCCGCGCCCCGAGACCGAGGCCGTCGTCGAGGAGGCGCTCCGCCGGCTCCGCCCGTTCGAGGCGCCGTGGGTGCTCGACGTGGGGACCGGGAGCGGGGCGGTCGCGCTGGCCGTGGCCCACGAGCGCCCCGACGCCCACGTCGTCGCGGCCGACGTGTCGGCCGAGGCGCTCGCCGTGGCGGCGGGCAACGCCGAGCGGCTCGGCCTCGCCGTCACGTTCGTCTGCGCCGACGCGCTCCGCCCGGCGTTCGCCGACGCCGTCCCGCCCACGTTCGACCTCGTCGTCTCCAACCCGCCCTACGTGCCGGCCGCCGAGCGGGCCGGCCTCCAGGTGGAGGTCCGCGACTGGGAGCCCGGCGGCGCCCTGTTCGTCCCCGACGCCGACCCGCTCGTGTTCTACCGCGCCCTCGCCGGCCACGCCGACCGCCTGCTGCGCCCGGGCGGCTGGCTCGTCGCCGAGACGCACGCGGACTTCGGCGCCGACATCGCCGCGCTCTGGGGCGGGGCGGGGCTGGAGGCGGCCGAGGTGCTGCCGGACCTCGCTGGCCGCGACCGGATCGCCGTCGCCCGCCGCCCCGCCCACTCGTAGGTGCGCGGGCTGGTGGTGCAGGCGGACTCGGCGGGCGGGGCGGAGCCGGCGTTGCGGCATGACAAGCGTCCTCCTCGGTCTGCGCGACCTCCCCGCCCTCGCCGCTCCGCTCGCGTTTGCGGCGTGCGCCCCCGCAGCGCCGCCCCGCCCGGACGCAGGCGCGCCCGCCCCAGCCGAGCCGGAGCGGGCGCTGACCGCGAGGGCGGGGCGGACTACTCGCCGCGCCCGGTCTCGCCCTGGAGCTCGTCGATCTTCTTCGACGCCTCGGCCTTCGTGAGTCCGTCGTACTGCTTCGGGTCCTCGCCGGCTTCCTGGGCGAGCGTGTGGAGGTACGAGCGCTGAGCGCCCGTCATCTCCTCGTCGCCGGTCGTCCAGTTGTCGGGGTCCTTCTGGGCGTTCGTGGTCGTGTCGTTCTGGTCTTCGGGCGTGGCCATGTCGGGAGGGGGAAGAGGGAGGGGGCGCTCGAACGGCGGGTGAGCGGACAAGATCAGGCGGGCGGGTGCCACCTCTCTGTCGTCGGGAAGTCCCCGAGACCGCTCCGCCCCTCGGAAAGTGGAAAGTGGAAAGT
>NZ_JAVRHT010000049.1:0-19437 GCF_031846415.1 Rubrivirga litoralis
CGCATTTGTTCCGCCCCGCCCCGTTCAGACGTGGACGGGGTGGTGAGAGGCGAGGCCGCCGTCAACCGGAGGCGGCGGCAGTCCCCCTCCTGGCCAGGAGGGGCTAGGGGTGGTGGACGACGCGAGCAGCGCCGCACGACGAGGCACCGCCCCGCCCGATGCCACCCCGCCCGCAGGTGACACCCGTAGGAATAACCACGCGCCGCGGGCGGGGCGGTCCTGGGCGGTGCCGCCCCGCCCCACCTGTGCGCCGCGGCCTGACGGCGTTGCATGCAACGCCGCTACGATGGCCGCCCCACCGCGGGCGGGGCGGGGCACCTTGGCTGCCCGCGGCCCGTTTTCTCCCGACTTCCGCCCCGCCCGGTGGCGCCGGCGGGGCGGGGCGGCCATCTTCCGCCTTCCGCCTTCCGCCTTCCTGTGACCCTCGACGCCTACCGCGACCTGTTCGACCTCCCCGCCGACGTGGCCTACCTGGACCACGCGGCGACGGGCGTCCTCAGCCGGCCGGCGCGCGAGGCGGCCGTCGCGTTCCTCGACGCGCGGGCGGGGCGGGACCCGAGCCGCTCGCCCAACGACTACCCGACTGACCTGGAGCGCGTCGACCGCGCCCGGCGCCGCGCGGCCGCCCTCGTCGGCGCCGGCGTGCGCAACGTGGAGGTCGTGCCCAACACGTCGGCCGGGCTGGGGCTGCTGGCGTCCGGGCTCGACTGGCGGCCGGGCGACCGCGTCGTGGTGCCGGCCTGCGAGTTCCCGGCCAACGTCCTCCCGTGGCGGGCGCTCGAAGACCGCGGCGTGGCCGTCGACCTCGTGCCGCACCGCGAGGGCACGTTCACGGTCGAGGACGTCGAGGCCGTGCTCCGCCCCGAGACGCGGCTCGTGGCCGTCTCGTGGGTCCAGTTCCTCTCCGGCTTCCGGTGCGACCTGGACGGCCTCGGCGCGCTGTGCCGCGAGCGCGGCGTGCTCTTCGCTGTCGACGCCATCCAGGGCGTCGGCGCGCTCCGGCTCGACGTGGGAGCCGTGCGGCCGGACCTCGTCGCGTTCGGGGGGCACAAGTGGCTGTGCGGGATGCAGGGGGCCGGCGTCGTCGTCGTGGCCGACACGCTGCTCGACCGGCTCCGCCCCGCCCGCGGGTGGCTCAACGGGCCGATCGACTGGGACGACCTGGAGGCCGCCGGCCTCGCCCTCCACGACGACGCCACGCGGTTCCGCACGGGGACGCTGCCGACGGCCCAGCTCTACGCGCTCGACGCCGCGCTCGGCCTGTTCCTCGACGTGGGCGCCGACGCCGTCGAGGCCGCCGTGCTCGCCGGGGCGGGGCGGCTGGCCGACGGCCTCGCGCGCCTCGGCGCCCGGCGCTACGGGACCGACCACCCCGCCCGTGCATCCGGCATCGTGACGGTCGCGGTCGCCGACCCCGAGGGTCTCCACGCGCACCTCGCCGAGCGGGGCGTGGCCGTGTCGCTCCGAAACCGGCTCGTCCGCTTTGCGCCGCACGCCCACACGCGCGAGGCCGACCTCGACCGGGCGCTCGACGCCGTGGCCTCGTTCGGACGCGTCGCCGCGGGGGCATCGTGACCGACCGTGAGGCCGCGCGCGCGGCGAGCAACGAGCCCGACAAGGTCGAGACGGTCCTCGAACTGGAGGTGCCGCCGGGGCAGGCGCCGGTCCGCCTCGACGTGTACGTGACCGACAAGACGGCGAACGCGACGCGCTCCAAAGTGCAGCGCGCGGTCAAGGACGGCCGCGTCGACGTGAACGGGAAGACGGTCACGAAGGTGTCGACGCCGGTCCAGCCGGGCGACCGGATCGTGTGCCGCGTCATGCGCCCGCCGCCCATCGAGATCGTCCCCGAGGACATCCCGATCGACGTGCTCTACGAGGACGACACGCTCCTCGTGGTCAACAAGCCGGCGGGCATGGTCGTGCACCCGGCCTACGGCCACCGCTCGGGCACGCTCATCAACGCGCTCCTCTGGCACGTGGGTGCGGGGCCGGTGCGCGGCGACGAGATCGACGACGCGGACGACGACGACGTCGGCCTGTCCGTCGCCACGGCCGGCCCACGCTACGAGGGCGACCCGACGGTGCGGCCCGGCCTCGTGCACCGGCTCGACAAGGACACGACGGGCGTCATGGTGGTCGCCAAGACCGACGTGGCCGCGGCGCACCTGGGCAAGCAGTTCGCCGACCGGACGATCCGCCGCCGGTACCTCGCGCTGGTGTGGGGCGAGCCCGCCCCGCCCGAGGGCCGCGTCGAAGGCTGGCTCGGCCGGAGCCCCCGCGACCGCAAGCGGATCGCGACGCGTCCCGAGGGCGAGGGCAAGTGGGCGGCGACGGCCTACGAGACGGTCGAGCCGCTGGGCCACTTCGCGCTCCTCCGGTTCCGCCTGGAGACCGGCCGGACGCACCAGATCCGCGTCCACGCGCAGTCCATCGGCCACCCGGTCTTCGGCGACCCGACCTACGGCGGCGACGCCGTCGTCTACGGCCGCCGCGACGGCTCGCGGAAGGCGTTCGTCGGCAACCTCCTCGCGCGGCTCGGCCCGCGCCAGGCGCTCCACGCGCACACGCTCGGCTTCGAGCACCCGACGACGGGCGAGTCCCTGGACTTCGAGGCTCCGCTGCCGGAGGACATGGCGTGGGTGCTCCAGCGCATCCGCGACGTGGAGGGGTAGGCGCGCCTGCGGCTCGCGGGGAAATGGGACACGCCGGGCAGGGTGGCGCCGAGTTTGTTCCGCCCCGGCCCGTTCACACCTGGGCGGGGTGGTGACCGGCGAGGCCGCCGTCAACCTGGGGCGACGGCAGTCCCCCCCTGGCCACCGCGAAGCGTCGGCGCAGCCAAGAGGGGCTAGGGGTGGTCGTGACGAGGGCGGGGCGGTCCAGCATGGAACCGCCCTGCCCGATCCCGCCCCGCCCAGCATTACGCGCCGTGCCCGGACGGGCGACCGCCGGTCGCCCCTACGGTGCCCGCCCCGCTCGTGCGCGTTGCGGGCGGGGTGGCGCATCTTCGGGCCGCGGCCCGCTGGGAACGTTGGGCGGGGCGGGGCGGTCCGTCTGCCCATGCCCACCGCCCCGCCCCTCTCCGACCTGCTCCCGCCCGAACACATCGTCGTCGGCCTCGACGTGGCGACGAGGGAGGAGGTGGTCGGCGCGCTCGTCCGCGCCGTGGCCGCGGACGGGGCCGTCGTCGACGCCGAGCGCCTGGAGGCCGACGTGCTCGCCCGCGAGGCGATGATGTCGACCGGCGTCGGGCACGGCGTCGCGCTCCCGCACGCGCGGAGCGCAGCGACCTCCGGGACCGTCGCCGCGCTCGCCACGCTGGGCCGGCCCGTCGACTTCGCCTCGTTCGACGGCGAGCCGGTCGAGATCGCCGTGCTCCTGGCCGGCCCGGAGGCCGAGCGGGGCGGGCACGTCCGGCTCCTCAGCCGGCTCAGCCTCCTCCTCTCCGACGTGGACCTCCGCCGCCGGCTCCGCGAGGCGGCCACGCCCGCCGAGGCCGCCGCCGCGCTCCGCGACGCCGAGGCCGTCGCCTCGTAAACCACCCCGCCCTCGCATGACTCCCACCGCCCTCACGATCGCCGGCTCCGACTCGGGCGGGGGCGCCGGCATCCAGGCCGACCTCAAGGCGTTCGAGGCCAACGGCGTGTTCGGCATGAGCGTCGTAACCGCGATCACGGCCCAGAACACGCGCGAGGTCACGGCGGTCCACGAGGTGCCGCCGGACGTCGTGGCCGCCCAGATCGACGCCGTCGCGGCGGACCTCCCCGTCGGCGCGGTCAAGACGGGGATGCTGGCCTCGGCCGCCATCATCGACGCGGTCGCGGGCGGGGTGGCCCGCTGGGGGCTCGGCCCGGTCGTGGTCGACCCGGTCATGGTGACGACGAACGGCGACCTGCTCCTCCACGCCGACGCCGTCGAGGCCGTCCGCCGCCAGATGCTCCCGCTCGCCGACCTCGTGACCCCGAACGCCCACGAGGCCGCCGCGCTCGCCGGCGGCCGCGTGCGGACGCTGGACGACGCCCGCCGCGCCGCCCGCGCGATCCTGGCGATGGGGCCGCGCGCCGTCCTCGTCAAAGGCGGCCACCTTGACGGCGAGGCCGACGCCGTCGACCTCCTGCTGACCGAGTGGGGCGAGACGCTCTACCGCGAGGACCGCATCGACACGACGAGCACGCACGGGACGGGCTGCACCTACGCGAGCGCGATCGCGGCCGGGCTCGCGCGCGGCCACGACCTCGAAGACGCCGTCGGCCGCGCGCGGCGCTACCTCCAGGGTGCCATCCGCCACGGGCTCGACCTCGGCGGCGGCCACGGGCCGACGTCGCACTTCTGGTTCCTGGACCGCGAGCCGGCCGCCCCGCCCACGCCGGCCTAAAGCGCGCAGGCGGGGCCGTGGAGCCGCTCGGGCGGGGCGGGGCGGGGCTCCCCGTCGTCTTCACTTGAGGCGCGCTCCGCTGACGGCCTATCTTGGGGTCCTCGCGCGGGTCCACGCCCGCCGAGACGCGCCGGTAGCTCAGCTGGATAGAGCGTCGCACTACGGATGCGAAGGTCGGGAGTTCGAATCTTCCCCGGCGTACAAAAGAGTAGGCGGAGGCCCCTGAGTCACAACGACGCGGGGGCCTCCGCGTTTGTGTGGGTCCGGGTACAGGGTTCAGTCCGCCCCGCCCCATCGGCTGCTCGCTGCACCATTGATGGGGTCGTTTCGTGGAGCGGCCCGCGCGGCGGGCGGAGCGAGATGTGGAGTCACGACGGACCCGGGGCGACTCTGAGGAGAGTCCTACGCGCCGCCGGTGCGCCCCCTCAGCAGGGACGGCCCCGAACAGTCCGGATCCTCCCTCGTTGTCCTTGGGCCGCCACCCCGCCCGCCGTGCGCCTTCTCGTCCTCGCCGCCGCCCTCCTCGCCGTGCCCGTCGCCGCCCAGGACGGCGGCGCCCCGGGCCGTGCCCCGCTGCCCCCGGACTCGGTCCTCACCCGCGACGGCCCGCCTCTTACCCTCCTCATGAGCCGGGGCGGGTACTCGGTCGTCGGCCCCGCCGCGGGTGGGACCGGACTGTGGGTCACGGCCGTCCAGCGCGGCGGAACCGTATTCACCCCCTGCGGGAGCGTCGCTGAGCAATGGGCGGGCGGCGACGCGTGGACTCCGGTCGACACGCTCGACTGTGAGGCGCCGCCCATGCCCTCGCTCAACGCCTCCGCGGCCGAGGTCGCCGTGGCCCAAATCCACCTCAACCCCGACTTCCTCCAGCGGCTCGTCGCGGCGAATGGGCGGGGCAACTTCCGAATGGTCTACCTCGCGACCGACTCCAGAGGCCGCCCGCTCCCCGACACCCTCCGCGCGACGCCGCCGTTCGTGCTCGTCGACTTCGCCTCCGTCCACGCCGAGGCCGTCGAGGCGCTCCGCGCTCGCCCGGGGTGGCGAGCCCTCGCCGTCGGGCGCCGCGAGAACCACCGCTACTTCTGGGGGGCGTCGTGGTCCTACGGGTCCGCTGCGGCTGCCGCGAACCGGGCGCTCGACGAGTGCCGGGAGCGAGCTACGGGGGAGGGGGACAGCCCGTGCTGGGTCGAGCGCGTTGAGGCGCCGGTGACGCCCGGCTCAGACTGACTCCGCCCGCGCCGTGACCGACCTCCCCCCGTACCGGCCGCCCCGCCCGCTCCGCAGCGGGCACGTCCAGTCGGTGCTGCCCACGCTGTTCCGCCGCGTCCGCGTGGCGTACCGCCGCGAGCGGCTGGAGCTGGCCGACGGCGACCTTCTCGACCTCGACTGGACCGGCTCGTCCGACGGCGCCCGCGTCGCCGTCGTCGCGCACGGGCTCGAGGGCAGCACCGACCGGGCCTACGTCCGCGGCATGGCCCGGGCGCTCGCCCGGCGCGGGTGGACCGTCTGCGCGTGGAACCTCCGCGGGTGCTCCGGCGAGCCCAACCGGCTCGCGCGGACTTATCACAGCGGCGTCTCCGACGACCTCGACGCCGTCGTCCGCCGCGTCCTCGACCGCCCCGCCCCCGGCGGTTCAGGCGGGCGGGGCGGGCAGGCTGCGGGCGCAAACCGCGGGGGCGGGGCGAGGGCCGTCGCCGTCGTCGGGTTCAGCCTGGGCGGCAACGTCACGCTCAAGTGGCTCGGCGAGCGGGGCGGCGACGTCGACCGGCGCGTCGTGGGCGGCGTCGGGATCTCCGTGCCCGTCGACCTGGCCTCGGCGTCGGCCGTCATGGAGCGCCCGAGCCGGCGCGTCTACATGGCCCGCTTTCTCCGCTCGCTCGGCGACAAGGTGGCCGACAAGGCCGCCCGCCATGAGGGCGTCCCCGACGCCGGCCCCATCCGCGGGATGCGGTCGTTCCGCGAGTTCGACGGCCACGTCACCGCCCCGCTCCACGGGTTCGACAGCGCCGAGGACTACTGGACGCGGGCGTCGTCGCTCCCGCTCCTGGGCGCGATCCGCGTGCCGACGCTGCTCGTGCAGGCCCTCGACGACCCGTTCCTCTCGCCCGCGTGCTACCCCCGCGCCGAGGCCGCGCGGAACCCGTCGCTCACGCTCCTCACACCCGAGCACGGCGGCCACGTCGGGTTTGTCGAGCGGGGCGGCGAGTTCTGGTCCGAAACGGTGACCTCGCAGTTCCTCGACGCGGCCCTCCTTCCGACGCCCCGCTCCACCACCCCGCCCGGCGCATGACCCTCCGCCCGCTCCTCGCCCTGTGCGCCCTCGTCTCCCTCACCGCCTGCGACTCGTTCGAGGAGGTCGAGGGCGAGGTGCTCCCCGACAACCTCGTCGTCGAGACGGTCGACCTCGTCCAGAGCGCGGGCGGGGCGGTGACGCTCACGGCGACGGTCCGCAACGAGGGGGACGTCGGCTTTTCCGTGGCGGCGCTCGCGTTCACGGTGGAAGGAGAAGGGGAGGGGCCGAGCCGCCTCGCCGGCGGAGTCGTCCCGGGCGGGTTGGCCGCCGGCGCGAGGGGGGTGATCGCGGAGACGGTCCCAGACGTCGCCTTCAGGGTCGACTGCTACCGCTACACCGTCGAGGTCGACGCCGCCACGGCTAACCAGACCGTCAGCCGGGCGAAGGCGTACCCCGGCACCTGCGGCGACTAGCCGGCCGCCTCCGCGAGCCGCTCCGCCCCGCCCTCGACGGCGTAGAGCAGGAGAAAGCGGCGGAGGAGGTCGTCGGCCGCCGGCGACGGGCGGAGCGTGTCGAGGACGGCGGCGAACACGTCGTCGTCGGCCATCTCGGGGTAGTACGGCCGGTAGGTCACGAGGCGCGCGCGCTCGGTCGCCTCGTCGAGCTCGCTGTGGAACTGGGTCCCGTAGACGGGCGCGTCGGCGAGGCGGAACGCCTGGTGCGGCGCGCGGTCGTTGGACGCCAGCTCGACGGCGCCGGGCGGCAGCGCGCTCACGCGGTCGTGGTGGCCCATCTGCGTGGGGAACCGGGCCGGCAGCGTCGAGAACAGCGGGTCCGCCCCGCCCGCCGCCGTCAGCGCCACGTCGTGCGTGCCCATCTCGGCCCGGCTCGGGTCGTGGACCACCTCGCCGCCGAACGCGCGCGCGACGAACTGGTGGCCCCAGCACGACCCGAACAGCGGCACGCCGCGGTCGGCGCACGCGCGGCACACGTCGACCAGGCTCTGCGTCCACCCGAACGTGTCGACGACCGAGTAGGCGCCGGCGCCCCCGATCATGACCGCGTCGACGTCGTCGAGGAGGGCGGGGGAGAGGGCGTCGGAGAGCGCGTCGGTGACCGCGAGCTGGTCCACGCGGAGCCCCGTCCGCTCGCGGAAGCTCGCCTGCTCCTCGGCGATCACGGCGGGCCGCTCGCGGACCTGGATCAGGCGGACGCGGACGTGGTCGAGGTCGGGGGCCATGAGCGGGGTGGTCCAGAGGGCGGGGCGGAGCCCGCGTACGGCGCCGGGGCGGGGCGGGTGCCCGGGCGTAAGACGGCCGCCCCGCCCGCCGTCTACAGGGCGATTGTTTCCCCCGCACACTCCCCCCTCTAGATCCCATGGCACAGACCGACTCCATCGTCCTCGGCGGCGGCTGCTTCTGGTGCACCGAGGCCGTCATGAAGCCGCTCCGCGGCGTCGAGCGCGTCGTCTCCGGCTACGCCAACGGCCACGTCAAGAACCCGACCTACCGCGAGGTCTGCTCCGGCCGGACGGGCCACAACGAGGTCGTCGAGGTCACGTTCGACCCCGACGTCGTCTCGCTCCACGACCTGCTCGCCGTCTTCTTCGCGACCCACGACCCGACGACGCTGAACCGCCAGGGCGCCGACCGCGGCACGCAGTACCGCTCGGGCGTCTACTACACGACCGAGGAGCAGAAGGCGACGGCCGAGGCCGTGGCCGCCGAGGTGGCCCCGTCGTTCGACGACCCGATCGTGACCGAGATCGTCCCGCTCGACTCGTTCTACCCGGCCGAGGACTACCACCAGGACTACTTCGAGCGCAACCCGGCCCAGCCGTACTGCGCGGCCGTCATCGCGCCAAAGGTGACCAAGCTCCGGTCGCGCTACCTCGACAAGCTGGCGGTGCCGGCCTAGAGCACCCTTCGGGTGGGTACGGGGTACGAGGTACGGCCCGATTTGACCTCGGCGCACGCGTACCTCGTACCGAGTACCCTGTACCTCCCTGCGCGTTGCTCTAGCGGCGGACTGCGCCGGCTCGACGGTGGGGCGGGGTGGAGCCTGCGAACGGGCGGTGAAGAGGGCGCCCCCAGCCTTGCGCCCCGCCCCGCCCGAGCCCTACCTTCCGTGTGCCCCCGAGCGGGGCGGACACTCCTCGGTAGCTCAGTGGTAGAGCATGCGGCTGTTAACCGCAGGGTCGTAGGTTCAAATCCTACCCGGGGAGCCCACGGCGGCCCTTCTGCAGAGCAGAGGGGCCGTTTTTGCGTTCGGCCCGTCTGAACCGCCCCGCCCCGCCCCGCCGAGCACTGGCCACGGGCGGGGTGGCCGGCCCTCTTGACTGGGCTCCGCCTGCGCGGGGACGACGCTTGGGGGGCGCTCGCGAACAGCCTCGGGGCGGGGTGGCCGCCCTGGAACCCGCCGCCCCGCCCAGGGAGAACGGGAGGAAGGCGCGGGGCCGCGGCACCCTGGCCGGCCGGGCGGGTACCACACCCTCTCCCACAGACCTGCCCGATGAAAGCCCCCTCGTTCGTCTCCTTCATGGTCTCGCCCGCAGGCCGTGCGCTCCGCGTCGCCGCCGGGCTGGGCCTGCTCGTCTCCGGCTACGCCCGCCGGGGCACGACCGGCGGCAAGGCCCGAGCCGCGCTCGCCCTCGTCCCGCTCGCCGCTGGCGCCTTCGACGTGTGCGTGCTGGGGCCGCCGCTCGACGCCCCGCTCGACGGGTCCGCGGCCCGCGCCGAGCTCCGCGCGGGGGCCTGACCGATGCTCTACGCTCTCCTCTGCGTCTCTCTCTTCGCGGCCCCGGGCGGGGCGGACCACGCGCCGGAGCCGCCCCGCCCGGGCGCCACGGTCACGGCCGCCCCGCCCGCCGACAGCGTCGACGTCGCCCGCCTCTCGCCGGAGGAGGCCGCCGCGTTCCTCGCCGAGACGCCCGACGCCGTCGTCGTCGACGTGCGCACGCCGGCCGAGGTGGCGGCGTCGGGGCGGCTCGCGGGCGCGATCGTGCTCGACGTGACGGCGCCGGGCTTCGAGACCCGCGCGCTGAACGCCCTCGACCTCGACAGGCCCCTGCTCGTCTACTGCCGCTCGGGGACCCGCGCGGAGCGGGCCGCCCGCCGCCTCGCCGTGCTGGGCGCCTCCCGCCTCGCGAACGCGGGCGGCTTCGACGCCCTCGCCGCCGCCGGCCTCGCCACCGAGCCCTACACGCCGTAACGCCCGCCATGCCCGACCGATTCCAGACCGACGTGCTCGACAAGAGCCACGAAAAACCCGTCCTCGTCGACTTCTGGGCGCCGTGGTGCGGCCCGTGCCGCGTGCTCGGGCCGACCATCGAGCGGCTGGCGCGCGAGAGCGCCGGCCGGTGGCGGCTCGTCAAGATCAACACGGACAAGCACCCCGAGCTCTCGCAGCGGTTCGGCATCCGCGGGATCCCGGCCGTGAAGATGTTCTCGGGCGGGGCGGTCGTCGCCGAGTTCACGGGCGCCCTTCCGGAGCCGGCGCTGCGCCAGTGGCTCAGCGAGCACCTGCCGGCGCCCGCGTAGTGGCCGCCCCGCCCGACCCGCTCCCGCTCCGCGACCGGCTCGCGCTCGACCGGACGGTCCTCGCCAACGAGCGGACGCTCCTGGCCTACCTCCGCACCGCGCTGGGGCTCGTCGCGACGGGCGCGGCGCTCGTCCACTTTACCGACGACGTGGGCTTCGAGGTCGTCGGGTGGGCGAGCCTGGCCGTCTCGCCACTCGTCGTCGCCGTGGGCGCGTGGCGCTTTGCGCGCGTGCGCCGCCGGCTCGACGCCGAGCAGGCGGCCTAGCCCGCCCGGCCCGGGCGCGCCGGTGGGCGCTCGGCGACGAGCGCGCGGAGGGCGGGGCGGAGCGCGGCTTCGAGCAGCAGCCCCTCGTGGCGCATCCGCACGCGCCCGCCCCGGTCGATGACGAGCGTGGTCGGGAGCACGGCGGCCGGCGGCGGCGATCCCGCGACGGGCGGGCCGACCAGGAGCGGGTAGTCCATGCCGTACCGCTCGGCAAAGGCGCGGACGTCGGCGAGGTCGTCGTCCTGCGAGACCCCGAGAAACTGGACGTCGCCCGCGAACTCGGCCTGGAGGTCGACGAACCCGGGCGTCTCGACGACGCACGGCGGGCACCACGTGGCCCACACATTGAGCACGACGACCTGGCCGGCGTAGTTGGCCGGCCCGTGCGTGCCCCCGCCCAGCGCGGCGTAGGTCACGTCCGGCGCCGCCCCGAGGTCCGGGAGGTCGAGGTCGGGGACGAGCCGGCGGACGACGAAGACGGCGAGCACGAGCACGGCCGCCCACTGGAGGAGCGTCCACGCCCGCCGCCGCCCCGCCCCGCTCGGCCGCTGGGCGGGGCGGTCGGGGGAACCGGCGGCACGGGCGGGGTGGTCGGGAGGAGCGTCGCGCACGCGGGCAGGGGCGGGAGCCACCCAGCGGTGCGGCTCCAGGAGCGAAGTCAAAAGGCGGCCGCCCCGCCCCCGGCTACTCGTAGTAGGCGACGACGAGGGTTTCGGACGGCGTCGCGCCGACGTTCTCGACGGCGTAGTTCCGGGCCGTCTCCCAGCTCACGCTGCCCGCCTCGCCCTGGACGCGGACGTCCGGGGAGTCGCCGCCGAACTCGTCGCCCTGCGACCGCTCCTCCTCGAACTCCGAGAGCGCCACGACCACGCGGCTAAACGCCGAGTGGGGCGGGAGCGACTCGCCCGGCGCCAGCGTCACCAGGGCGACGCCGACGTCGTCGTTCGACACGAGCACGTCGACGGCCGGGCTGTCGATCCGGTCGATCTGCGTGAGCTCGTACGGGAAGCGAATGTCCTCGTCCGGGTCCTCACGGCGGTCGGGGAGCGGGTTGGCCCACCGCTCGAAAAAGAGCAGCTGCGCGTCGGCGTCGCCCGCGTTCGTGATCCGCGTCGGGGCGTCGTAGAACGCGGCCGAGCCCGCGGCCCACTCCGTCGGCGCGTCGTCGACGGTGACGGACGCGTCGGAGTAGGCGTAGACGACCCAGTTTTCCCCGTTCTGCATCGCCACCGACGCTCCGGGCGGGAGGGCGAAGTACGAGGCCTCGACGTAAGGGCCGGAGAGGAGCCGCGCGGCGTAGGACGGCAGGTCGCCGCCCAGCGTCTCCGGGTCGGCGGCCTCCGGCGGCTGGACCGGCTCGGTCACGAGCGGGGCGGGGCGGTCGGCGACCGCCGCGTCGTCGGGGGCGTCCTGGCACCCCAGCGCGAGCGTGCACAGGGCGAGGGAGAAGGCCAGAGTGCGCATGGGGCGGGGCGGTGGGGCTCGGCTGTACCGGGCGCCCGCCCCGCCCGTTCCACCCCGCTCGGTTCGCCCCGCCCGTTCCGCCCCGCCCGTTCCACCCCGCCCGGTTCGGCACGGAGCCTTTGAACAGGTCGACCGCCGCGCGTCCCGGCGCGGGCTTCTCAGGTTGCGTACCCAGTACCTCGTACCTCAGAGGACGGGCGCGAGCAGCCGCGTCGACCGCGCCGCCAGCCGGAACGGGAACGACTGCGCCGTCAGGTCCTCCTCGGTCAGCCGCGTCGACCGCGCGAGGTCGGCCTCGAGCATGGCCTCGACGTCGGCGCAGAACGCGGCGTCGTGGGCGAGGCAGGTGACCTCGAAGTTGAGCCGGAACGAGCGGTTGTCGAAGTTGGCCGTCCCCACCGCCGCGTAGTCGTCGTCGACCAGGATCACCTTCTGGTGCATGAACCCGTCCTCGTAGAGGAACACCTTGACGCCCACGTGCTCGACGTCGGGGAGGAAGGCGTAGGGCACGAACCGGAACATCCACGAGTCGACCATGCGCGGCATGATCACGCGGACGTCGACGCCGCGCAGCGCCGCCGACTGGAGCGCCCCGAGTACGAGGCCGTCGGGGACGAAGTACGGGCTCGCGATCCACACCCGGTGCTCGGCCGCGGCGATGGCCTGCGCGTAGAGGAGCCCGGCCGTCTCGACGCGGTCGGCCGGCCCCGACGCGACGACGAGGGCGTTCTGGTCGCGGTCGCTCCCCGCCAGCTCCCACGGGAGCTCGGGGACCTCGCCCCGCCCGTAGTACCAGTCGCGCGCGAACGTGAGCTGGAGCGCCTGGGCCGCCGGCCCCTCGACGGCCAGGTGCGTGTCGCGCCACGGGCTGAGCGTGGGGTCGAGGCCGAGGTACTCGTCGCCCACGTTGAGGCCGCCCACGAACGCGCGCTGGCCGTCCACGACGACGATCTTGCGGTGGTTGCGGAAGTTGATGCGGAACCGGCCCAGCCACCCGCGCTCGCCGCTGAACTCGTTGACCTCGACACCGGCCTCGCGGAGCGTGCGGACGTAGCGCCGCGGGAGGCTGTGGCTGCCGACGCCGTCGTAGACGAAGAACACGTGGACGCCCCGGGCGGCGGCGTCGAGCAGGCTCCGCTGGAAGCGGCGCCCGAGCCGGTCGTCGTGGACGATGTAGAACTGGGCGACGACCGTGTGCTCGGCCGCGTCGATGGCGCCGAGGATGGCGTCGAACGTGTCTTTACCGTCGACCAGCAGGCGCAGCGAGTTCCCGCGGAGGAACGGGAGCCGCGACAGGTTCGCGAAGCCGCGGAGCTCCGACGCCGTCCGCTCGTCGCAGGCGGCCTCGGGCGGGACCTCCCAGCGCTCGAGCGAGCGCTGGGCGCGCTCGAGCCGGGCCGTCACCTCGTCGTCGAACTGGCGGACGGCCCGGACGTAGCCCTCGAACCGTGACCGCCCGAACGCCCAGTAGAGCGGGAGCGTGACGAGGGGCAGGAGCACGAGCGCCACGACCCAGGCCGCCGAGCCCTGCGGCGTCCGCGCGTGCATGATGGCGTCGACGGCGCTCAGCACGCCGAGCACCTGGACGAGGGGGAGCAGGAAGCCGAACGCCCACCCGATCATGTCGGCGGTCGTCATCGGGTCGTCAAACATCGGGGGCGGGAGCGGCGCAGAGGCGGCCGTCTGGTGGGCGGGGCGGGAAACGTAGGGGCGACCGGCGGTCGCCCGTCGGGCGGGGCGGGGCGGATACCGGGCGGGGCGGTCGGGCGTCAGCCTGCGGAGGGCGCCGCCGGGCCGACGACGCGGACCGCGTCCGGGACGCCCTCGATGACGACGGGCGACGGGAGGCGGACCACGTCGCCGTCCATGAGCACGCGGACGCGCGGCTCGTCGGCGGCGAGCTCGACGCGCTCGGCCACCGAGGCGTCGAGGTGCCGGTCGAGGCGCCCCCGGAGCAGGCGGCGCCCGACGCGGAGCGCGTCGACCGGCCCGTCCGGCGTGGCGACGTAGACGTTGAGGCTCCCGTCCGTGCGGCGGTCGAGGACGCCGAACTGGAAGAGGCTGGGGGCGTAGCGGTTTGGGGTCGCGAACACGAACGGCGTCTCGAACGAGGCGCGGCGCCCGTCGAGGTCGGCGTCGAGGCGGAGCCGGTCCATGTGGAGCAGCGCGCCGAGCGCGACCGGCACCGTGGCGAGCACGCGGCCGAGCCGGCTCCCGTGGCTCTCGCGCCGCTGCACGACGACGTCGGGCGCGAGCCCGAGCGCGGCGTTGTTCAGGAACAGCCGCCCGCCCGCGCGGCCTGCCGACACCGGCCGCGCCACGCCCTCCCGGATCGTCTGGGCGGCGGCGGCGAGCTCGGTCGGCAGGCCGAGGCCGCGGGCAAAGTGGTTGAACGTGCCCATCGGGAGCACGCCCATCGGGACCGCCCCGCCCGCCAGCGCCTCGGCCACGGCGCGGACCGTCCCGTCGCCGCCGGCGGCGACGACCACGTCCGACTCCGCGGCGGCCCGGCGCACGTGGGCCGCGAGCGCGTCGTCGCCCTCGCCGCCGACCGTCCGCACGGTGGCCTGCGCGCCGGCCCGCTCGAACGCCGCCGCGATCTCGTCGGGCATCGGGCGCGTAGCCGCCCCGCTCGCGGGGGTAATCAAGACGCCGACGCGCATGGGGCGGGGTGGGAGCGTGGGGCGGGAGGCTCCCGCAGAGGCCCGGGGCCGTTCCGCGAAACGTACGCTCTGCCGCCCCGCCTGTCCGGCAGCCGCGGGCGGGGCGGGGTGGCGGTCGCCGTGCGCCGCGGGAGCCTAGCGGCCCCGGAGGCACCCGGGCGCCTCCGGGACGTACGGCCCCGTGCGCCCGCCCCGCCCGCGGACGGGCGCCGAAGGCCGAAGCCGTTTCCCCCCGCCCCGCCCGCCGTGCTCGTCGACACCCACGCCCACCTCTACCTCGACGCCTTCGACGCCGACCGCGACGCCGTCGTGGCGCGCGCCCACGCCGCCGGCGTCGGCGTCGTGATCCAGCCGGCCGTCGACGTGGCCTCGATCGAAGATGCGCTCGCGCTGTGCGACGCCTACGACGGCGTCTGGGCGATGGCGGCGGTACACCCGACCTATGTGGCCGACGCGGCCCCCGACGCCCTCGCGCGCGTCGGGGCGGCCCTCGCGGACCGCCGCGTGCTCGCCGTCGGCGAGTCGGGGCTGGACTACTACTGGAGCCGCGACCACGAGCAGGCGCAGCGCGCCTCGCTTCGCGCGCACGCTCGGCTCGCGGTCCGCCACGGGCTCCCACTCGTGCTCCACAACCGCGACCGGAAGGGGTCCGACGACGCCTCGCGCGACCTCGTGCAGATCGTGAGGGAGGTTCAAGCGGAGGGTGAGGGGACGTTGGGCGGGGTGTTCCACTGCTTCGGCGGGCCGGCGTGGCTGGCCGCCGAGGTCCTCGACCTGGGGTTCCACGTCGGCCTGGGCGGCACGCTCACGTTCAAGAACGCGGGCGTGGCCGAGGCCGTCGCCGAGGTGCCGCTCGACCGGATCGTGCTGGAGACCGACGCCCCGTACCTCGCGCCGACGCCGCACCGCGGGGGCCGCAACGAGCCGGCCTACACCGCCCTCGTGGCGCAGCGCCTGGCCGACGTCCGCGGCCTGCCCGTCGAGGAGGTCGCCGAGCGGACGACGGCGACGGCGCGGGCGCTTTTTTCGATCCCCGACGCCGCCCCGCCCGCCTGAGGGCGGGGCGGTCCCTCAGCGCTCGGCCACCCCGCCCGCGGCGGCGGGGTCAGTTCAGTTTAGTGCCGAGTGCCGAGAGCGAATCGGGCTGGTCGTAGCGGACCACGTAGGTCCGCTCCCACTCGGCGAAGGAGTTGACGGTGACGAAACGGGTTTCCAGCCGCCTCCCCGTGAACCGGAGGCGGACGGCGCCCGGGTCCCCCGGGACCCCTTCGCCGGTGAAGGTCCCTGCCAAGGCCAAGTGGCCGTCCTCATAGATCCGGTACCGGCCGTCGCGGTCGATCTCGAACCGCTCGGCTTCGGTTCTCGGGCCGACCGACGAGTTGAACCCCCACATGTGCAGGCTGGTCCACACTCCGTACACCCACGTCGGCACGGGCGCGGGCGGCCCGGCCACCTCCCGCGGTGGGAAGAACCCCGCGCACCCAGCGCAGGAGGACAGGAGGACGGCCAGGGAGAGCTCGCGGATCATGGCTGCTGAGGGGCTGGGGAGGGAGAGCCGCGGGCCGGCCGGCCGATGTAACGGCGCCCGCCCCACGTTGTGCCCCCGCCCGCGACGGGAGCGGGGCGGCCGAGTGAAGACCCGGGGCAGGCTGGACCCGCCCCGCCCGCGATACTTTTAAGACACGGCGCAGACCGCGCCCTCACACGACTGTCCTCCCCACGCCCGATCGACCGGGGGGGCGGTCTTCTCCCGTATCGCAGATCGGCAGAGGATCGAATGATCACGAAAGAACAAAAGCAAGAGATCGCCGCCAAGCACGGCGCGAGCGCGCAGGACACCGGAAAGCCCGAGGTCCAGATCGCCCTCTTCACCGCCCGCATCAACGACCTGACGGAGCACCTCCGGACGCACACGAAGGACCACGCGTCCCGTCTCGGCCTGCTCAAGCTCGTCGGCAAGCGGCGCCGGCTCCTGGCCTACCTCCGAAACAGCGACATCGAGCGGTACCGCTCCTTGATCGCCGAGCTCGGCCTGCGTCGGTAACCCCATGCGGCGGCTCCCACAGCGGGGGCCGCCGTGTTTCGTTTCGGCCGCCCCGCCCGCGGGTGGGAGGCCGAACCCCAGCGGCACCCGGCCGCTCTGCCCGCCGGCAGTCCGTTCTCTCGAGCGCCCCACGGCGCCGCCCCGCGAGGGCGGGGTGGGGCGCCCGCGAGAACAGATTCCCGGCCCGCCTTCCGAGGCGTCGGGCGGGGCGGGGGCCGCCGCGTTCCAACCAGGGCCTGAACCAGACCGGCCCGCACCCCACACTCCCCATGGAAGCCCCCCAGGCATTCACCCAGACCATCGAGGTCGGCGGCAAGACGCTGACGCTCGAGACCGGCAAGCTCGCCAAGCAGGCGGACGGCGCCGTCGTCGCCCGCCTCGGCGACACCGTCACGCTCTCGACAGCCGTCACGGCGACGAGCGCCAAGCCCGGCCAGCACTTTTTCCCGCTCACCGTCGACTACCGCGAGCGCTTTAGCTCGAAGGGCGCCTTCCCCGGCGGCTTCTTCAAGCGCGAGGGCCGACCGACCGACAAGGAGACGCTGACGTCGCGGCTCATCGACCGGACCATCCGCCCGCTCTTCCCCGACGGGTTCCGTAACGAGGTCCAGGTCCTCAACTACGTCCTCTCGGCCGACGAGGAGATCGACGCCGACGTCGTCGCCGGCATCGGCTCGTCGGCCGCGCTCTCGCTCTCTGGGAGCCCGTTCGACGGCCCGACCGCCCACGTCCGCGTCGGCCGCGTCGACGGCGACTTCGTGCTGTTCCCGACCCACGAGGAGCGGCAGGGCTCGGACATCGACCTCATCGTCGCCGGCAAGTCCGACGCGATCGCGATGGTCGAGGGCGAGATGGACGAGATCTCCGAGGACGACATGGTGTCGGCCCTGGAGTTCGCGTTCGAGGCCATCAAGGACATCGTCGCCGGCATCCAGGAGCTCGTCTCGCAGCGCGACGAGCGCGATGGGGCGCCCCAGCCGCTCGAGTACGAGACGGTCGCCGCCGACGAGGCGCTCGTGGACTCGGTCTACAAGCAGATCAAGGGCGACGTCGACAAGCACCTCCGCAAGGACGACTACGACAAGGCCAGCTTCTACGACGGCATCCGCGAGATCCGCGACGCGCTCGTCACCGACATGTTCGGCGAGGGCGACGACGCCAAGGAGGAGGTCGACGGCCACTCGGTCTCCGACGTCAAGGAGGCGTTCAAGGCGGCCGAGAGCCGCGTGATGCGCGAGATGATCCTCGACGACGGGCGCCGCCTCGACGGCCGCAAGACGGACGAGATCCGCGACATCTGGACCGAGATCGACTACCTCCCCCGCGTCCACGGCTCGGCCGTGTTCACGCGCGGCGAGACGCAGGCGCTCGTCATGGTGACGCTGGGGACCGGCCGCGACGTGCAGGCCGTCGACCAGGTGTTCGACCAGGAGGACAAGCGGTTCTACCTCCACTACAACTTCCCGCCGTTCTCCGTCGGCGAGACCAAGTTCCTCCGCGGGCCGTCGCGCCGCGAGATCGGCCACGGCATGCTCGCCGAGCGCGCGCTCCGCAAGGTGATGCCGCCCGAGCAGGACTTCCCGTACACGGTCCGCATCATCTCCGACGTGCTCGAGTCCAACGGGTCGTCGTCGATGGCCTCCGTCTGCGGCGGGTCGATGGCGCTCATGGCCGCCGGCGTCCCGACCGACAAGCCGGTCGCCGGCATCGCGATGGGCCTCATCGCCGAGGGCGACAAGGTGGCCATCCTGAGCGACATCCTGGGCACCGAGGACCACCTCGGCGACATGGACTTCAAGCTCTGCGGCACCGAGGACGGCATCACCGCGTGCCAGATGGACATCAAGATCGACGGGCTCGCCATGTCGACCATGCGCGAGGCGCTGGAGCAGGCCCGGGCCGGCCGCCAGCACATCCTGGCCGAGATGGCCAAGACCATCGAGCACCCCCGCGAGGACATCTCGCCGACCGCCCCGCGCCTCATCCAGGTCGTCATCGACCAGGAGTTCATCGGCGCCATCATCGGGCCGGGCGGCAAGATCATCAAGGGGATCCAGGCCGACACCGGCGCCTCGATCGACATCGACGAGCGCGACGGGAAGGGCTACGTGACCGTCGCCGCCCCGAACATGGACTCGGCCCACGGCGCCGTCGACATCATCCGCGGCATCGTGACGCAGCCTGAGGTCGGCGAGAAGTACACGGGCACGGTCAAGAACCTGCTCCCGTTCGGCGCGATCCTCGAGATCATGCCGGGCAAGGAGGCCATGCTCCACGTGTCGGAGATCGCCCACGGCTACGTGGACGACCCGGCCGACGAGATGCAGGTCGGCGACAAGCTGGACGTCCAGCTGATCGAGATCCGCGACGGCGGCAAGCTCCGTGTGAGCCGTAAGCCGTTCCTCCCGGAGCCCACCGAAGAGGAGAAGGAGGAGATGGCCAAGCGCCGCTCGTCGAACGGCGACGGCGGTGGTGGGGGAGGCGGCCGGGGCCGCGGTCGAGGCCGCCGCCGCGACTAGACCACCCCGCCCCGAGGCCCCGCCTCGTCCGGCACGCGCCCGCCCCGCTCGTCGGGGCGGGCGCTTTGTTGTGGCCGCTCCGCGCGAGGGCGGGGTGGAGGGCGCCGCCCCGCCCCCAGCGGACCGCCGCCGTGCCTCCGCGCGCTCTCGCGGGCGGGGCGGGGTGGCTCCGCGGCCGTCGCGGCTCGGCGTGCAGACCGTCGGGTTCGTGCAGCACGGGCCGCCCCGCCCGATAGCCTGCTCCCGGCTCGGCGCTACGTCGGTGACCCTGCGGCCCAGCCGGGATTCCCGTCCAGTCCGCAGGCTACGAGCGGGGGTTAGCACGAGCTTCTGT
>NZ_JAVRHT010000005.1:0-116770 GCF_031846415.1 Rubrivirga litoralis
CTTCCCCTCTTCCCCTCTTCCCCTCTTCCCCTCTTCCCCGGAGCGAGCTTCCGGCTCCTCGCCGCCCCGCCCGTGCTCGCTCTCCGTGTCCCGCTCGTCCTCGCGTCCGCCTCGCCGCGGCGGCGCGACCTGCTCGGGCGGCTGGGGCTCGCGTTCGACGTCCGCCCGACCGACGCCGACGAGACGTGGCCCGACCTCGACCTGGGGCCGGCGGCCGAGGCCGTCGCGCTCCGCAAGGCCCAGGCGCTGGAAGCGCCGGGGGCGCTCGTCCTCGCGGCCGACACCGTCGTCGAGCTCGACGGCGAGGTCCTGGGCAAGCCGCCCACGCCCGACGCCGCGCGCCGGACGCTCCGCCGCCTGAGCGGCCGGACGCACCGCGTCGCGACCGGGGTCGCCCTCCGCTACGGCGACCGCGAGGAGACCGCCCACGCCGTCACCCACGTCACGTTCGGGGCGCTGAGCGACGCCGAGATCGCCGCTTACGTCGCCACGGGGTCGCCGCTCGACAAGGCCGGCGCCTACGGGATCCAGGACGACGCCGGGGCGCTGCTCGTCGAGCGCATCGACGGCGACTACTCGAACGTGGTCGGGCTCCCGCTCCGGCTCCTCTACGTCACGCTCCGCGCGGCCTTCCCCGACCTCGTCGCCCCGCCGGGCGGGGCGGACGCGGGCGGGGCGGCGTGAGGGAACCCCGCCTGCGGCGCGGCGCTCCTAGGCCGGAGCCCGAGCGGCTCCCCGGCGACGCCCCTCTCCCACCCCGCCCGATGCCCGTGCTCCCGCTCGCGGGGCGCCTCCGCCCCGCCCGCCTCGCCGCCTTCGTCGTCGCCGCCGCGTGTCTCGCCGCGTGCGGCGCCGAGCCCGAGCCCGCCCCGCCCCCGGCCGGGGGCGGGGTGGCCGCCGAGGGCGCCGCGCGTCCGCCGGCCGGGCCGCAGACGGTGCTCGACGTCGTCGCCGCGACGCCGGACCTCTCGACGCTGGCGGAGTTGGTCGAGCGCGCCGACCTGGGCGCCGTGCTCCGCGACACGTCGCAGACGATCACCCTGTTCGCGCCGAGCGACGCGGCGTTCGCCGCGCTCCCCGCCGGGGCGCTCGACGCCCTCCGCGCCGACCCGGCCGCCACGCGCGCCCTGCTCCTGTCCCACGTCGTCCCGACGCGGCTGCCGGCGGCCGACGTGTTCGCCGAGATCGCGTTCGAGACCCCGGGCGGGACCGACCTCACGGTCGACGCCGACGACGACGCCGTGACCGCGAGCGGCCCGGGCGGGGCGGGGCGCGTCACGACGGCGGACCTCGACGCGGCCAACGGCGTGGTCCACGTGGTCGACGCCGTCCTCGCTCGGCCGAGCGCGGTCTAGCGGGCGGGGCGGCCTGCCCCTCCCGCACCCTTCCCCCTCACCCCTTCCCTCCTGGTCTATGTCTGACGCCCCCGTTTACGTTCTCGTCGGCGGCACCGGCGGCATCGGCGCGCCGCTCGCGCGGCGGCTGGCCGCGGACGGCGCGCGCGTCGTGCTCGGCGGCCGCGACGCCGACAAGCTCTCGGCGCTCGCCGGCGAGACGGGCGCCAAGGCGTTCACGCTGGACGCCACCGAGCCCGACGCCATCGGCGGCCTCGTCGGCGCCGCGGTCGAGGCGCACGGCCGCGTCGACGGGATCGCCAACCTGGTCGGGTCGATCACGCTCAAGCCCGCCCACGCGCTCTCGCCCGAGGCGTTCGACGAGACGCTCCGGCTCAACCTCCACACCGCCTTCTACGCCGTCCGCGCCGCGGCCACGGCCATGCGCAAGAACGCCGACCCGGCGGGCGGGGCGGTCGTGCTCATGTCGAGCGTGGCGGCCCGGCTGGGGCTCGCCAACCACGAGGCGGTCGCGGCGGCCAAGGCCGGCGTCGACGGCCTCGTGCGGGCGGCGGCGGCGACGTACGCGCCGCAGGGCATCCGCGTGAACTCGGTCGCGCCGGGCCTCGTGCGGACGCCGCTGGCGGGGCGGCTCGTGGCCTCGGAGCAGGCCGTCGAGGCGTCGGCCGCGATGCACCCGCTGGGGCGGATCGGCGAGCCCGAAGACCTCACCGACGCGCTCGCGTTCCTCCTCGACCGCGAGCGGAGCGGGTGGGTCACGGGGCAGACCCTGTCGGTCGACGGCGGGTTCTCGACCGTCCGCCCGCGCTGACCGCCCCGCCCGACCGCCCCGCCCGGCGGCCGCCCCGCCCTACTGCGCCACGCCGCTCTGGACGGCCACGAGGCGGTCCGTAAACAGGATCGGGTCCTGGAGGTAGACGAACGCCGTGAACAGCTGGGGCCGCGCGGCCGGCGCGACGCGGGCCGGGGGCGGGGCGTAGCCGTAGACGTACCGGCCCTGCTTGACGAGGACGACGCCCTCGTAGCGGCCTTCGGCCTCGACCCACGCGAGCTCCGTCGACGGCTCCCGGCGCCACCCGTTGAACGAGCCCTGCACGTAGACGCGCCGCGTGAGCTGGCGGCTGCCCGGGGGCACGTACCGGAACAGGACGTCGACGTACTGCGCGTCCGTGTCCGACGTGCCGACGTCGCGGTAGACGGCCCCGATGAGCGGCGTCGCCGCGAGGACCGGGTCGCGGACGTCGCCGCCGAACTCGGCGTAGTCCAGGTCGAGGACCGCCGTCGGCGGCCGCGCCGCGCGGTCGACCTCGACGACGTCGGTTCCCAAGCCGAGCAGGCCCAGGTCGAACTCGTAGAGCGGGGCGGCCGGCTCGAAGACGTCGTCGCGCGGGAGGTAGAACTGGAACAGGGCGAGGTCGATGAGCGACGGCTGCGGCGCGCACCGGACGCCGTCGGTCTGGCCGTTCCGGGCAAAGCAGACCGTGTACTGCGAGGCGTCGAACTGGGCGATCCGGCGGTCCGGGCGGACCTGGACCGACGGCTGGATCGAGGTGCCGACCGTCCCGCCCTGGACCGCGGCCCCGAACGCGAGGCCCACCTGGGCCAGTTCCTCGGACACGTAGAACGGGGCCTCGAACAGGGGCGTCCCGTCGGGCCGGCTGACGCGCACCCGGTAGTTCCCGCTCACGCGGAACCCGATGGACTCGTTCGGGAAAGCGTACTCGTAGTGGACGTACGGGACGGCGACGGCGGCGCCCGACGGCCGGTAGTCCAGGATGTCGTCGCGCTCGAACGCCGTCAGGTACTCCGACGGCACGAGGTCCGGCCGCCCCAGCCGGTCGGTGTGGACGAACGAGACGTCGAGCGGGGCGCCGGCCTCCTGGCCCAGCAGGTCGAACGCGAGCGTGAGCGTGCCCGCCCCGCCCAGCGTCAGGACCGGCAGCGAAGCCTCGTCGCCGGTCTGGTAGAGCTGGGCCGCCCCGACGGCGTCGCTGGCGTAGACCCACTCGCCCGGCGCCGCCGCGCGGACGGGGGCTGGCGCCGGCCCGTCCCCGTCGAACGCCTCGTCGGGCGGGGCGCACGCGGCGAGCGCGCAGACGACGAGGAGCGCGAGGGAGCGGGCGGGCGTCATGGGCGGGGTGGGGAAAGGGCGCGGCGCGCCGGGGAGGACGAGCGGGGCGAGTCTCCTCTTCGTCCCCCGATCCCTCATCTCCAAGCTAGCCCGCTCGCGGGCGGGGCGGGAGCCCCCGCCGCCACCGGGCGCGGGCCGCCCAGTCCTCGGCGACGGCGACGAGCGACTGCGGCCCGGCGGCGCGGAACCGCACGGCGGCGCGCTCGGCGAACCGCTCGGCGGCGCCCGTAGCGCCCGCGCGGTAGGCGAGCTGCGCGCGGAGCAGGTCGAGCGCCGCCCCGCCCTCGCGCGCGGCGGCGGAGTCGAACCCCGCGAGGAGGGCGTCGTCGTCCCAGGCCCGCGCGAGGCGCCAGGCGCGGGCGGGGCGGTCGGCCTGCGCCCACCGGAGCGCGGCGGCGACGGGCGCTGCGGCCTCGACGCGCGGCGCGACCGAATCGGGCGGGGCACCCAGGACGGCCGCGAGCGTCGGCGCGCTCCACCCCGCCCGGCGCCGCAGGAGCAGGCGGCCGACGGCGTCGACGACGCTGAG
This sequence comes from Rubrivirga litoralis, assembly GCF_031846415.1. Classification (NCBI taxonomy): domain Bacteria; kingdom Pseudomonadati; phylum Rhodothermota; class Rhodothermia; order Rhodothermales; family Rubricoccaceae; genus Rubrivirga; species Rubrivirga litoralis. The sequence continues at coordinate 4,016 of NZ_JAVRHT010000005.1, forward strand.
CGAGTCGGTCGCGGCGCGGGTGGCGCGGGCGGCGCCGGGCTCGCCCCGGAGACGGAGCACGTCGCCCAGCACGCGGAGCGAGAGCGCGTCGCCGAGGGAGTCGGCGGCGGCGCGGGCGCGGTCGAGATCGAGCGGGGCGGGGCGGCGGCCGTGCCGGGCGAGCGCCTGGAGCCGGCCGGCCTCGGCGGCGGCCGAGAGCGGCTCGGCGGCGAGCGCGGCGTCGAAGGCGGCCAGCGCCGCCCCGTCGCGGCCCTCGTCGAGCGCCTCCCACCCCGCCCGCGCGTGGCGGACGTGCGCGGGCACGTGGTGCGGGCACCGGACTTCGAACAGCGACGGCCGCCGGAACAGCCACGCCGCCACGGCGACGGCCTCGGGCTGGGCGGGGCGGCCGGCGAGGTCGCGCCCCCACGCGGCGGCGAGCGCGTCCAGGCTCTCGCCGTAGGCGGCGCGGAAGTCGCCCGTGCGGTAGGCCTCGCGGAGCGGGGCGGGGCCGCGCGTGTCGAGGAGCCACGCCGCGAACGCCCCGCTCGCCGTGTACGCCACGCCGGCCCGCGCCGTCCAGAACCCGGCCGGGCTCATCACGCGGGCCACGACGGCGGCCGGGTCGGCGTCCAACCCGCCCGCGTCGCCGCCCAGCGCCCGCCCCGCCGCGACGAGCTCGGCGGGGGCGGGGCGGCCGTCCGGCGGCTCCAGCGCGACGGCCAGCCCCTCGACCAGACCGACGGCCGGCGACGCCCGCAAGACCGGCGCCCCGAACTCGCGCGCGACCACGTGGACCAGCTCGTGCCCCAGCGACGCCGGCACCTGGTCGGCCAGCATGTGGACCTGCGGCGAGGGCAGCCACACCGGCACCACGCTCGTCCGCCGCGACCCGATGAGCGCCGCCTTCGCGTCGGCGTCCGGGTACAGGTACACGTCGACGGGCTCGGCCGGCATGATGCCCAGGCGGCCCACGACCTGGCCGAAGCGGTAGAGCGCCTCGTCGGCCAGCCGCCGCGCCTCCTCGGGCGGGGCGGCCGGGTCGAGGTGCAGCACGAGCGGGCCGAGGTCGACCCGCTGCGACAGCGCGCGCTGGAGGTGCGCCGCGCTCTGCTGGATGCCGAGCGGGACCGCGAGCGCGTAGCTCGCCACGAGCAGCGCGCCGACCGCGAGCGCGGGCCTCCCCCCCGCCCCGCCCCGCCCGGCCTCGCGCGGCTCGCTCCCGCCCCGCCCCCGCTTCCACCGCGCCGCGAACAGTAAAAAGGTCGCCCACAGGAGCGTCTGCGCTTTGGCCGCCCACAGCCCCGGCCGCACCGCCAGTTCCTCATCGTAGATCGGCCCGAGGACGCCGCCGAACACGTGGCTGTAGGTGAACAGCTGCGGGTGGAGCCCCAGGTCCCACGCGACGCCGCCCGCCGCCACCGCGAGCCCGACGCCGACGACCCACAGGGCGGGGCGGCGCACCGCCCACGCGCCGAGCGCGTCGCCCAGCGCGACGCCGAGCAGCAGGCTCGGCGGCACGAGGAGGGCGTAGAGCCCGGCGCCCTGGGCGATCCCGCAGTTCGGCCGCCACGGCAGCGTGGCGGTCAGGAGGAGGGCGGGGAGGACCAGGAGCGCGAGGTGCTCCGCCACGACCGTCCGCAGCGGCACGCCGCCCCGGAGCGCCGCCCCGCCCGCGACGCCGCCCACGAGGAAGGCTACGGCCGCGACGACCGCCGACGACTCGGCGTGGAGCAGGCCGAGGACCGGGACCGGCCACAGCGCGACGCACACGGCCGCGTAGGCCAGCGCCGGCCACCGGAGCCGCCCCGCCCGCGCGGTCGCCCACGGGCGGGGCGGCCGGGCGGTCGTCCCCAAAGTGTCCGACGGGTCGGGCGGGGCGGGCGGCATGGCGTGGGGACGCGGGCGGGGCGGCCGAGGTCTCGCAGCCAGGGCGGGGCGGCCGAGCCTCCGCCCCGCCCGCTACAGCAGCTCGAACGTGAGCCCGAGCGCGACCGTCTCGCGGAGCTGGAGGTCGGAGCTCACGTCGCGGTCGTAGAGCGCCGACCCGTTGAGCGTCACGTTGATCAGGTCGTTCACCTTCAGCACGAGGGCGTTCTCGAACAGGACGTCGGGGAGCGCCTCGCCCACCACGCCGAACCCCTGGAACGCCGTCAGCCGCGACCGCAGGCGGACGTTCTCCATCACGTCCCGCTCGAAGATCGCCTCGACGTCCACGCCGACTTCGACCCGCACGGTTTGGTCGAGCCCGTTCCCGTAGACCGGCCGGAGCTCGCGCACGCTCACGGCCGTCTCCCGCAGCGCGAGCCCGCTCCGCGCCACGAACCCGCCACCCGGCCGGTACGCCAGGCCCACCGACTGCCCGAGCACGAGCGGGGCGGCAAACGTGCTCACGCGGACCTCCTCGCCGGGGACGACCACGAGCGACGGGTAGTCCTCCGGCGACGGGTCGTAGTCGTAGCCGTCGGCGAACTGGGTCCGCAGCGAGACCCCGAGGTACGGGCGGAACGCGTCGTCCGAGGCCGTCTCGACCGTGGCCCCGTAGCGGACCACGTCGACGGCCTTGCGGAACGAGAGCGTGTCCTGGCGGAGCAGCCCGAACGCGAGCCGGCCGTTCTGGCTGATCAGGAACCGGCCGACCACGCGGTCGAACGAGCCCTCGGCCGAGGCCGTGAACGCGAGCGCGTTGACGCCCCCTTCTTGCCAGTTCGAGTAGGCCGCTTGGTTCCCCTGGAGCTGGGCCACGAGCGACGTGCGCCAGCCGTCGGCGGCGCGGAGCGTGTCGGCCTTGCCCAGGGCGCGGGCCGGGGCTCTCTCCAAGGCCGTGTCCTGGGCCGCGGCGGGGGCGCCGAATAGGAGGGCGAGCGCGAGGACGGGGCGGAGCGCGGCGGCGAGGGCGGGGCGGCGGGACAGGACGGTCCGGGGCATGGGGCGACATACGAGCGAGGCCGCGCCACAGCGGTGACGCGGCCTCGGCAACCAGGGAGGGCGTCGCTTAGCCCTCGGCGTTCTTCTTGTCCTGGACGTCGGTGCGGATGTCCTGGGCCATCTGCTTCAGCTCCTGCATGCCCTTGCGGACGCGGGTGCCGGCGGCCTTGTTGCTCTTGTCGTAGAACTTGCTGAAGTCGTCCTCGAGCGAGGCGACGTGCTCCTGGAGCTTGTTGTACATGCTCTGGGCCATGGGGAGGGGGGGAGTGAGTGGGGAGAGGAGCGGCGCGGGCAAAATCGCCCTCAGAAGCGCTCGGAAGGACCTCAACATACCGTGCGGCCTTCTGGCCTGTCAAGGATCACCGGCCCGCATCGGCCAGAAACGCCGGTTCCCTACGCCGCCGTCAGCCGGAGACCCGCACCGCGCCCGCACCGCCCACGCCGCGGATCGCGCCCCGGGGGACGGCCTCGACGCGGGCGCCCGAGGCCACGAGACGCTCGGCGGCGTCGGGGTCGCCGAGCGCCGAGCGCGTGGGCGGGGCGGCGACCGAAACGGCCTCTCCGTCGCTGGCGAGCCCCTTTTTCAGCAGGACCGTCACCGGCTCCCCGAACGCGCCGGCCAGCGCCGCGGCGGCCGCGGCCGGGTCCGCCTCGGCGAGCGGGCCGCCGTCCGCGCCCGCCACGAGCGACGCCACGACGGCTACGACGCCCTGCCCGACGAGCGTCTGGAGCCACGCCGTTTTTCCGGCCACCACCCCGCCCTCGGAGCGCTTGAGGAGCCCGCGGTCGGCCCCGAGCGCGCGGACCGCGGAGACGCCGGCCTCGTTCAGCTCGTGGACGATCTCGCGGCTGAGCGCGCGCGTGGCGCGCTCGACGGCCGCGGCCTCCTCGTCGGTGGCGGTCGCCCACGCGCCGCCCACGGCTTCCGGCAGGAGCCCGAGCGATTCGAGCGCCCGCTCGCCCCGCTCGCCGCTCCCGTGCACGAGGACCGCCCCGCCCGCGCGCGCGGCGAGGTCGCGGGCGAGGCCGGTCAGGAAGAGGGGGTCGCCGAGGTGGTAGGCGTCGAGGAGCAGGACGGGCACGGGCGGGGCGGCGGGCGGCGGGAGGAGACGCCGCTCGGCCGCGCGCTGATTCCTCCCGGGCGGCCCGCCCTCGCCCCTGGGGCGGCCTCCTCCCCTTGCCCACACCCAAACCACACCGCTCCGTCACAACTTCCCATACCACGAGCGCCTTCCATCCTTTCCTGCCGGAGCGCGGAGCACCTAACCGCTCCGCCCCTTTCCCCCCACCCCCTGGTAGTCCTATGTACATCCCCCGCCCCGCCCTTCTCGGGCTCTCCGTTCTCGCCCTCTCCCTCGCCGCCTGCGACTCGGACGAGGTCGGCGACGGCGACACCATCACCGACATCGTCGTTGACGACTCCGAACTCTCGACGCTCGAGCAGGCTGTGGTCCGGGCCGGTCTGGCCGACGACCTCGGCGGCGAAGGCCCGTTCACCGTCTTCGCCCCGCTCGACCGGGCCTTCGCTGCGGTCGGGACGCCGGACGAGGTCGTCGCGCTCGACAACCTCGCGGACATCCTCCGGCTCCACGTCGTCGCGGGCCTCGACCTCGACGCCGACGACCTCGACGCCGGTGACGTCCTCACGACCCTCAACGGGGAGACGCTGACGGTCGTCGCGGTCGGGTCCGGGCTCGGGCTCGACACCGAGGACGCCGACACCAACGCCAACGCCCTCATCGTCGACACCGACATCGACGCCGACAACGGAGTCATCCACAAGATCGACGCGGTCCTCCTCCCGACCGACAACTAGGGACGACGTCCGTCTCTCGTAGCGCGCGGGCGCGGCCTCCGGGCCGCGCCCGTTCGTCTTGGACCGCCCCGCCCGCTTTTGGCAGCGCCTCAGACCGCCCCGCCCGCGTCGGGCGCGGCGCGTCGTATCCCTCACGGCGCCCGCCGCCGGGCGGGGTGGCTGCGCGGCCGCCCCGCCCGCGTCTCTGAACTGCCGGCGAGTTACGCACACGGGTTGCCCGGGCGGGGCGGGGTGGGCGTTCTTGCCGTCCCCCCGCGACGCCGAGATCCCATGCCCGAGTTCTGCCACCTCCATTGCCACACGCAGTACTCGCTGCTCGACGGAGCGGCCCGGATCGAGCGGTTGGTGGACCGGGCGGTGCAGCTGGACCACAAGGCGGTCGCCATCACGGACCACGGCAACCTGTACGGCGTCCCCGAGCTCTACACCAAGGCCCGCCGCGCCGGCGTCCAGCCCATCGTCGGGTGCGAGTTCTACGTCACGCCGTCGGGCATGGGCGACACGCAGGACCGCACGCGCTACCACCAGGTGCTGCTCGCCAAGAACCTGGAAGGCTACCAGAACCTTATCGCGCTCTCGTCGCAGAGCTACACCGACGGCTACTACTACAAGCCGCGGATCGACCGCGAGACGCTCCGCAAGCACTCGGGCGGCCTCGTGGCGACGACGTGCTGCCTCCAGGGCGAGGTGCTCCAGACGATCCTCAAGCAGGGCGAGGCCGAGGCCCGGACGGTGTTCGAGGACTACCTCGACATCTTCGGCGACGACTACTACATCGAGGTCCAGGACCACGCGATCCCCGAGCAGCGGCAGTGCAACGCGGTCCTCATGCGGTGGGCCGAGGAGTACGGCGTGACGGTCGTCGCCACGAACGACGTCCACTACGTCGACCAGGCCGACGCCGAGGCGCAGGACGTGCTGCTGTGCCTCCAGACGGGGAAGGACCTCCACGACCCGAACCGGATGCGGTTCGAGAACGACCAGTTCTTCCTGAAGAGCGCCGACGAGATGCGGGTCGCCTTTGGGCCGTCGGTGCGCGAGGGCGTGTTCGGGTCCGAGGCGGCCGTCGACGCCGCGCTCGACGCGACGCGCGAGATCGCCGACAAGTGCCGGCTGGAGATCCCGATGGGCGAGCTCCTCATGCCCCACTTCCCCATCCCGCCCGAGCACGCCGGGCCGGACGCCTACCTCCGCGCGCTGGCGTACGAGGGGGCGGGGCGGCGCTACCCGGAGATCTCCGAGACGGTCCGCGAGCGGCTGGACCTGGAGCTGGGCGTGATCCAGACGATGGGCTACGCGGGCTACTTCCTCATCGTGCAGGACTTTACGACGGCGGCCCGCGACATGGGCGTGTCGGTCGGGCCGGGCCGCGGGTCGGCGGCGGGCTCAGCCGTCGCGTACTGCCTGGGGATCACGAACATCGACCCGCTCCAGTACGACCTCCTGTTCGAGCGCTTCCTGAACCCGGAGCGCGTGTCGATGCCCGACATCGACATCGACTTCGACGACCGCGGGCGGGGCAAGGTGATCGACTACGTCGTCGAAAAGTACGGGCGCGAGTCGGTCTGCCAGATCGTGACGTTCGGGACGATGGGCTCGAAGAGCGTCATCCGCGACGTGTCGCGCGTGCTCGGCGTGCCGCTCCCGGAGGCCGACCGGATCGCCAAGATGATCCCGGACGGCGTCAAGGTGTCGCTGGACAAGGCCAAGGGCGAGGTGCCGGAGTTCGCCAAGCTCTACGAGCACCAGGACCCCCAGATCCGCAAGCTCATGCACTACGCGACGGTGCTGGAGGGGAGCGCGCGGCACACGGGCGTCCACGCGGCCGGCGTCATCATCGCGCCGGGCGACGTGAGCCAGTACGTGCCGGTCTCGATCCAGAAGGGCAAGGGCGGGGCGGCCGACGCCGTCGTCACGCAGTACGACGGGAAGTGGGTCGAGGAGTTCGGCCTGCTCAAGATGGACTTCCTGGGGCTGAAGACGCTGACGATCCTGGACGACGCGCTCGCGCTCATCAAAGAGAACCACGGCGTCGAGATCGACCTCGACGCGCTGCCCCTCGACGACCCCGACACCTACACGCTCTTCCAGCGCGGCGACACGGTCGCCATCTTCCAGTTCGAGTCGTCGGGGATGCGCGAGTGGATGCGGAAGCTGAAGCCGACGTCGCTCGACGACCTCATCGCGATGAACGCGCTCTACCGGCCGGGGCCGATGGACCTCATCCCGAGCTACATCGACCGGAAGCACGGGAAGGAGCCGGTCGAGTACCCGCACCCGATGCTGGAGTCGATCCTGGCGCCGACCTACGGCATCCCGGTGTACCAGGAGCAGGTGATGCAGATGGCCCAGGTCATGGGCGGCTACTCGCTGGGCGGGGCGGACCTCCTGCGGCGGGCGATGGGCAAGAAAAAGCAGTCGGAGATGGACAAGCAGCGGGTCATCTTCGTGGGCGGGGCGGCGGACAAGGGCGTGGACAAGAAGACGGCGAACGAGGTCTTCGACATGATGGCCAAGTTTGCAGGTTACGGGTTCAACAAATCCCACAGTGCCGCTTACTCCGTCGTCGCCTACCACACGGCGTACCTCAAGGCCCACTACCCGGCCGAGTTCATGGCCGCGGTCCTCACGACGGAGATGGCCGACAGCTCGAAGCTGGCGACGGCCCTCGACGCCACGCGCGTGGCGGGCATCGAGATCCTGCCGCCGTGCGTGAACCGCTCGGACGCCCACTTCACGGTCGAGCACGGGCGCGTCCGGTTCGGGCTGGCCGCCATCAAGGGCGTTGGGCACGGGGCCATCGACGCGCTCGTGGAGGCGCGCGAGGCGGCGGGCGGGGCGTTCGACGACGTGTTCGCGCTGGCCCGCGACCTCGACCTCAGGACGGTCGGCAAGAAGACGCTGGAGGCGCTCGCGGCGGCCGGCGCGATGGACACGTTCGAGGCCCACCGCCGGCAGCTCGTCGACGCCGTGGACCTCGCGTGGGCCTACGCGCAGAAGCACCAGGCGGACAAGCTGGCGGGCCAGTCGTCGCTGTTCGGGGCCGCCGACGAGGTGGGCTCGTCGTTCACGCCGACGCTCCCGCACGCCGAGCCGTGGACGAAGGGCGAGACGCTCCGCTACGAGCGCGACCTCATGGGGTTCTACGTCTCGGGCCACCCGCTCGACGACTTCGCCGCCGAGGCCGCCGCCTTCGCGTCGTGCCAATTGGGGAACGTCGAGAACATCCCGCACGAGTCGGACCAGACGGTGCTCGCGATCGTGACCGAGGTCACGCGGCGGACGACGAAGTCGGGCCGGCCCATCGCGTTCGTGACGATCGAGGACACGACGGGCCAGGCCGAGGTGGTCCTGTTCGCGCAGACGCTGGAGCGGTGCGGCCACCTGATCGAGGTGGACTCGGTGATGATGGTGCGCGGCAAGGCCGAGACGACGCGCGGCGACCTCAAGCTGGTGGCGAAGGAGATCCTGCCCATGTGGCGCGTCCGCGAGCAGATGGTCAAGGCGGTCGTGCTGCGGATCGACCCCGATGTGGCGACCGAGGCCGACGTGGACGCGCTCGCCGGGCTGTGCGCTGAGCACCCGGGCGCGTGCAAGGTGTACTTCGAGGTGGCGAGCCGGGCGCTGCCCCGCCCCGTCCGCCTCCACGCGCGGACGGCGGTCGTGGACCTGACGCCGGAGCTGATGAAGGGGCTGAACGGCCTGTTCGGCGCGCGGTCCGTCGTGCTGGAGGGCGAGGGGTAGCCGCCCCGCCCGGGCAGCGGGCAGCGGGCAGCGGGCAGCGGGCAGCGGGCAGCGGGCAGCGGGCAGCGGGCAGCCAAGGTGCACCGCCCCGCCCGCAGAATGCGAGGGCGGGGCGGGGTGGCCGCCGTAGCGGCGTTGCATGCAACGCCGTCGGGCCGCAGCGTCCGATCACCATGTACCACCCCGCCCGCGCCATGGGCGGGGCGGCCGCAACGACGGGGTGGCCCAGAGCGGGGCGGGGCCATTCCGCCCACGCGCACGGGCGGGGCGGGGCGCCGCTCAGGGATTTCCTGTGAGCGTTTGTGGAGGAACTGCGAGGGGCGGCGGCGATTGACACCGCCCCCTTCACCACCCCGCCCCTCATGGCTGCCCCTACACAACCCGGCGCTGACAACCAGACCAAAAGCTGGCCCGAGCTCGCCATCGGCCTCTACGACAAGCTCACCGGCCGCGGCGCCGAGATCGCCTACGAGTTCGACAACTTCGAGCTCATGGTCCCGAGCGGCGTCGGCGACAACGTCGACCACGCGACGTGGAAGATGAACGGGACGCTCCGCATCCGCACGCGCGACGACCAGAACGGCGGGGCCGCCAACAAGTAGTGGCCCGCCGACTCCTCGTCGACGCCGACCTCGACCTGACCGTCGACGGCCGCCCCGTCACCGTCCGCGGCGACGGGCCGCGCGTGGTCGTCGACGTGGGCGACGCGCAGACGGCGTGGAAGGTGTTCGGCGGGCGCAGGCCCGGCCGCGGCGCCGTCCGCTCGCTCGTCGACCTGCTGGAGCGGTTCGGCGTCGACGTCGAGGTGGTCCTGGGCGGCCGCCCGCTCGCGTCGGTCGGCCCGTCGGCCGTGTCCGGCCGGCTCGCCCGCGCCGTCGGCCTGGGCGGCGTCCAGATCGAAGGCGGGGCGGCCGCCGCGACGGCGTTCGCCGACCCGCGCGTGCGTCGGGGCGTCGTGGGCGGGGCGTTCGCGCTCGGCCTGCTCCTCGGCCTCCGCCGCTAGCGCCGCACCTCAAGACGCGCGGGCGGGGTGGTCTCACGGCCGCCCCGCCCATTTCGAGTCGCCCCGACCGCGAGGCGCCCCTCCCCCACCCTGCCTTGATGTCCATGTCCGACCGGCCGACCGTCGCGATCGCCGGGGCCACGGGCTTCGTCGGCACCGCGATCCGCAAGGCGCTCGCGGACGACTACCGGCTCGTCGGCCTCACGCGCTCGGCCACGCGGGCGGGGCGGAAGGACCCGGACGACCCCGTCGAGTGGCGGCGGTGCGACCTGTTCTCGCTGCTCGAGCTGGAGCGCGGGCTCGAAGGCGCCGACTACGCCGTCTACCTCGTCCACTCGATGCTTCCGTCGTCGCGGCTGACGCAGGGGACGTTCGCGGACCTCGACCTGGTGCTCGCCGACAACTTCGCGCGCGCGGCCGAGCACAACGGCGTAAAGCAGGTCGTCTACCTCAGCGGCCTGCTCCCCGACGACAGGCAGGACCTCTCGCGCCACCTCCGCAGCCGGTTCGAGGTCGAGCAGACGCTGGCCGCGCGGTCGACGCCCGTGACCACGCTCCGAACGGGCCTCGTGGTCGGGGCGGGCGGGTCGTCGCTCCGCATCCTCGTCAACCTCGTGCGGCGGCTGCCGGCGATGGTGCTCCCGTCGTGGACCGAGTCGGACACGCAGCCGGTCGCGCTCCGCGACGTGGTCCGCGCCGTGCGCCTGGTGCTGGGCCACCCCGCCCGCTTCGACGGCGTGTTCGACGTGGCTGGGCCGGAGGTGATGACTTACCGCGAGATGATGGAGCGGACGGCCCGTGTGATGCGCCTCGACCGGCCCATGTTCGGGGTCCCGCTGATCACGCCGCGGCTCTCGACGCTCTGGGTCAGCCTCGTGTCGGGGAGCCCGCGGGCGCTCGCGGGGCCGCTCGTCGCCAGCCTCAAGCACGACATGGTGGTCCGCGACAACCCCGTGCAGGAGGCGATCGCGCCCGACGCGCTGGGGTTCGACGACGCCCTCCGCGCCTCGCTCGACGCCGAGGGGCATCTGCTCCCCGACCCGCGGACGCCGCTCCGCAAGCCCGACGCCCGCGTGATCCGCGAGGAGCGGCTCGTGCGGTCGGTCCAGCGGTTCCCGCTGCCGCCGGGGCGCTCGGCCGCGTGGGCCGCGCAGGAATACCTCCGGTGGCTCGACCGCTTTGCCGGCCCGTTCATCGACGTCGAGGTGTCGGGCGGCGACGAGCACACGGTCGCCCGGTTCCGCGTCGGGCCGGTGCCGCGGCCGGTGCTGGAGCTCACGTACTCGCCCGACCGGAGCCACCCCGACCGCGCCCTGTTCTACGTGACCGGCGGGCTCCTCCACAAGCCCGACACGCCGCACCGCGGGCGCCTCGAATTCCGCCAGATGCTCGGCGGGCGGACGCTCCTGGCCGGCATCCACGACTTCGCGCCGCGCCTCCCGTGGCGGCTCTACCAGTCGACGCAGGCGCTCGCGCACCTGTTCGTGATGCACGAGTTCGGCCGCCACCTCCGCCGGCTCGTCGACCGGGCGGACGCGGCGGCCGCCGGCGCCCCGGCTCCGGCGTAGGACCGCCCCGCCCGACCAGATGGGCGGGGCGGCAAGCGGGCGGGGCGGAAACCGGAGGGAAGGCAGGCAGGCAGCGGGCCGGCGAGAACCGCCCCACCCCGCCCGTAGGAGCGACCGGCGGTCGCCCGCCGGCCGAGACAAAACCCACCCCGCCCGCGGCGTGGGCGGGGTGGCGCCGTAGCGGCGTTGCGTGCAACGCCGTCGGGCCGCGGCGCATGGGTGGGGCGGGGCGGCCGCCGGGTCAGAACGCGGGGTCGAGGAGCGCGTCGACTTCCGTCCGCAGGCGGGCAGCGTCGAGGCGCGCGTCGAGCGCGTCGGCGCGCGTCTGGAGCAGGGCCGTCTGCGCCTGGAGCACTTCGAGGTAGCTCGCGGCCCCCTCGCGGCGCAGGCGGAGCGCGATGGCGTAGGCCCGCTCCGCCTGCGGCACCAGGCGCTCGGCGTAGAGGCCGGCCTGCTCGACGGCGGCGGCGAGCCGTGCGGCCCGCTGGCGGAGGTCGACCGCGAGGCCCACGGCGAGCCGGTCGCGCTCGGCCCGCGCGACCTCGACGGCGGCCGCGGCCGCCCGGTCCGGCGCGTCCGTCGCCAGCCGCGCGAGCGGGACCGCCACGCCGACGCGGCCGCCGAGGAAGCCGACCGCCCCGCCCTCGGTCTGGAGCGCGGCCTCGGCCCCGAACGACACGAGCCGCTCCGCCGCCACGGCGCGGGCGTCAGCCTCGGCCACGCGCACGGCGGCCTCGGCTGCCTGGAGGCGCGGGTTGGCCCGGACGAGGAGCGAATCCGTCGGGGCGAGCGCGTCCGCCCCGCCCTCAGGGAGCGGCTCGACCGCGAGCGGCAGGCGGTCCGCGAGCGCGGGCGGGGCGGTCGTGCCGAGGTAGGCGCCCAGCGCGGCGCGCGCGGCGCGGGCGAGTCCGGCGGCCTCGGCGCGGGCGCGCTCGGCCTGGGCGAGCGCGACCTCGGCCTGGAGCGGTTCGAGCGCGCCGGCCGCGCCCAGCTCCTGCCGCCGCGTCGAGGCGGTCGCAAAGCTCCGGGCCACGGCCACGGACGAGTCGGCGATCGCGAGCCGGGCGTCGGCGGCCACGGCCTCGACGTAGGCGAGCGCGGCCCGGAGGCGGACGCCCCGCCGCAGCGCGCCGCGCTCGGCCTCGGCCTGAGCCAAGAGCGCATCGGCCGCCCCGCGCTGGGCGCGGTAGAACGCCGGGAGCCGGAACGACTGCCCCACGCCGAGCGCCGTCTCGGTCCCCCCGAACCCGCCGTCGACCGTGGGCACGCGGTCGACGCCCAAGAAAAACTCGGTTGCTGGGAGGATCGCCGCGCTCTCGCGCCGGGCCGCCTCGCGGGCGACAGCCGCCGCCCCGCCCGCGAGCTCCGGCGCGACGGCCTCGGCGCGGTCGAGCGCGTCGGCGAGCGTGAGCGGGGCGTCCTGCGCCTGCGCCGCCCCGCCCGCGGCGAGGAGCGCGAGCCCGAGCGCCACCCCGCCCCGGCCGAGCCGCGCGGGCGGGGCGGGCGCGTGGCCGTCGCCCTGCGCGCTGGCCGGGGGCGGGGCGGCGCCCGAGCCGATCCAGGCGTAGACGGTCGGGAGCACGAAGAGCGTCAGGACCGTGCTCGTAACGAGGCCACCGATGACGACGGCCGCGAGCGGCCGCTGCACTTCGGACCCAGCGCCGCTGCCCAGCAGCATCGGCAGGAAGCCGACGCCCGCGAGCGTCGCCGTCGTGACGACCGCGCGGAGGCGCTGGTCGGCCCCCGCCAGGACCGCCTCGCGCGTCGGCAGCCCCTGCTCCTCGAAGCCGCGGATGGCGCCCACCATCACGAGCCCGTTGAGGACCGCGATGCCGAACAAGGCGATAAAGCCGACGCCGGCCGAGATCGAGAACGGCAGGCCCAGCAGGTACAGCATCGCCACCCCGCCCACGACCGACATCGGCACGCACAGGAAGATGACGGCCGCGGCCCGGGCCGACCCGAACGTCTGGTACAGGAGCACGACGATGAGCGCGAGCGCGATCGGGACCACGAGCGCGAGCCGCCGCGACGCCGCCTCCAGGTTCTCGAACTGGCCGCCGTAGGCCACGCGCGTGCCCGGCGGCAGGTCCACCTCGGCCCGGACGCGCGCCCGCACCTCGTCGACGAAGCCGGCCAGGTCGCGCCCGGCCACGTTCGACTGGACCGACACGAACCGGCTGCCCTCCTCGCGCGAGACCGACGCCGGCCCGGACTCGACGGCCACTGACGCGAGCGCCGAGAGCGGGACGCGCGCGCCCGTCGGCGTCACGACCGGGAGCGCCTCGATCGCGGCCGGGCTCGACCGCACGCCCGCCTGGAACCGGACGACGAGGTCGAACCGCCGCTCGCCCTCGTACACCTGGCCGGCCACCGCCCCACCCACGGCCGTCTCGACGATCCGGTTGAGCGCCGCGACCGTCAGCCCGTAGCGGGCGAGGGCGGGGCGGTCGGGGCGGACGACGAGCTGCGGGGAGCCCTCGGTCTGGTCGCGCGACACGGACGACGCGCCCGGCGTCTCGCGCACGATCCGCTCGATCTGGGCCGCGAGCGGGGTGAGGTCGTCGTAGTCCTCACCGAACACCTTCACGACGACGTCGCCGCGCGCGCCGGCCACGAGCTCGTTCGTCCGCATCTCGATGGGCTGGTAGAACTGGACGCCGGCCGGCACGTCCTCGACGGCCTCCTGCATGGCCGCCACGAGCGCGGCCTTCGTCCGCACCTCGCCGTCGACCTCGGGCCACGTGTGGCGCGGCTTGAGGATGACGTAGGCGTCGGTGATCTCGACGCCCATCGGGTCGGTCGAGATCTCGGGCCGGCCCGTGTTGCCGACGACGGTCTCGACCTCGGGGAACCGCACGAGCCGCCGCTCGACGTCGCCCGCGATCTCGATGGACTCGCTCAGCGACACGCTCGGGAGCCGGACGATCTGGGCCGCCACGTCGCCCTCGTCCAGTCGGGGGACGAACTCGGCGCCCAACCCGCCGAACCCGACCGCCGCCAGCGCGAACAGGAGCGCCGCCCCGCCCACGACGAGCCGGCGGGCGCCGAGCGCGCGGTCGAGGAGCGGGCGGTAGATCCGGTGCAGCCACGCGACGACCGGCGAGTGCTTGACCGGCTTCGTCGGGTCGAACACGAGCGAGCACATGACGGGCACGTAGGTCAGCGACAGGACGAGGGCGCCGACGAGCGCGAAGCTGACCGTCAGCGCCATCGGCGCGAACAGCTTGCCCTCGACGCCGCGCAGGAACAGGATGGGCAGGTAGACGACCAGGATGATGACCTCGCCGAACTGGGCCACCTTCCGCACCTCGAGCGTCCCGTCGCGCACGAGGTCGCGGAAGCCCTCCTTCGTGAGCCGCCCCGCCCCGCCCTCGTCCTGGACCACGCCGATCCGCCGGAGCACGTTCTCGACGATGATGAGCGAGCCGTCGACGACGAGCCCGAAGTCGATGGCGCCCAGGCTCATGAGGTTCGCGCTCTGGCCCGTGATCCACATGCCGATAAAGGCGAACATCATGGCCAGCGGGATCACGCTCGCGAGCACCAGCCCCGCCCTCAGGTTCACGAGCAGGATCAGGAGCACGACGATGACCAAGAGCGCGCCTTCGGCGAGGTGCTTCGCGACCGTCCGGATCGTGCGGTCCACGAGCGCTGTCCGGTCGTAGTACGGCTCGATGACGACACCGTCGGGCAGCGCCCGCTGGATCTCGGCGATCCGCTCTTTCACGGCCGAGACGACGACGCGGGCGTTCGCGCCCTTGAGCTGGAGCGCGAAGCCGGTCACGACCTCGCCCTCGCCGTCCTGCGTCGCGGCCCCAAAGCGGACGGCCGCGCCGTCGCGGACCTCGGCCACGTCGCCCAGCGTGACCGGCGTGCCGCCGCGCGTGGCGACGACCGACTGCCTCAAGTCCTCGGCCGACTCGACGAGGCCGGCCGTGCGGACCGCCAGCTGCTCCGGCCCGGTCTCGATCGTCGCCGCGCCCGCGTTCCCGCTCGCCTCGGCCGTCGCCTCGAACACCTCACGGAGCTCCAGCCCGTAGCCCGCGAGCCGGTCGGGGTCGACGAGCACCTGGACCTGCCGGAGCTCGCCGCCGATCGAGTTGACCTCGGCCAAGCCCGGCACGCCCAGCAGCTGCCGGCGGACGATCCAGTCCTGGACCGTGCGCAGCTCCATCGCCGAGAGGCGGCCGGTCGTGTCGCGGAGCGTGTACCGGAACACCTCGCCCAGCCCCGTCGAGACCGGCCCCAGCTCGGGCGTCTCGGCGCCCGGCGGGAGCTCGTCGTTCAGGCCGCGCAGCGCCTCCAGGATGAGCTGGCGACCGAAGTACGTGTCGACGCCGTCCTCGAAGACGACCGTCACGACGGAGATCCCCTGGCGCGAGAGCGAGCGGAGCTCGACCACGTCGGGCAGCGACTTCAGCGAGAGCTCGACCGGGACCGTCACGAACCGCTCGACTTCGAGCGGCGACAGCGCCGGCGCCTGCGTGAGCACCTGGACCTGGTTGTTGGTGACGTCGGGGACGGCGTCGACGGGCAGCCGCGTGGCGGCGTACAGGCCCGCGGCGACGAGGGCGGCGGTGCCGAAGAGGACGAGGACCCGCTGGCGGAGCGAGAACGCGACGATGCGATCGAACATGGGGGGACCGAGAACCGGGCGGGGCGGAGTCCCACCGGCCGCCGGGGACGGCGCGCGATTACGCGCGTCCGCAGGCAGCGGGCGGGGTGGTTCGGGCCGCGCCTCCAACAGGCGCGGCGGTCCACACGGGGCGGCGCTGCGGGTTCACCGAGCGCGAGAGCGTGCGGACGGTCCTAGACCAAGGGCACGTGGTCGAGCCCCAGCGGCTCGACCTCGGGCGGGGCGGCGACGAACGCGGCAAACGCGGCCGCCCCGCCCACCAACCGGGCGCCGACGTCGGGGACGACGCCGGTCGGCGCGAACACGACGTGGCAGAGGCAGTCGGCGAACGCGCCCGCGTGGCCGTCTGCGCCGTGGGCGTCGCCCGGCGCCGGGGCGGGGTGGGCGCCCGGCGCGAACGAGGCGTCCGTGTGCGCCTCACCGTGCTCGGCCGCCTCCGCCTCGTCGGCGCACGCGACGAGGTCCGTCGCCTGCACGGCGACGACGACCGCGAGGAGCGCGGCGAGAACGGGGAGGGCGCGGCGGAGCCGTGTCATGCGCGTCGAAGGTACGAGGGCGGGGAGGGGCGCCGCTCTAGGCTCCGGCGAATTGGCGTCCACCCCGCCCCAGACGCAGCGGGCGGGGCGGCCTACTCCTCGCTCCACGTCGGCGCGTTGCGCACCTGGTCGAACGGGAGCGCCACGGCCGAGATGATGTTCGAGAGGTGCGACGACACGCGCCCGATGATCCGGGCCGACATGGCGAGCACGGCGGCCGCGTTGGGCGAGAGGTCGGGGTCCGACGTGATCTCACGGAGGAAGGTGGCCACGTCGTCCTTGGTCTGGGCGTGCTCGTCCATGAGCGCGCGGGCCTCGCGCGAGTCGCCGCCAGTAAACGCCTGGCGGGCACGGGGGAACGCGGATTGGACCCGGTCGCGGACCACGCTCAGCGCTTCGACGTGGCGGCCCATCCGGGGGCGGTCGGCCAGCTCGGACACCTTCGCGAGCGTCTTCGCGAGGTCCCCGCACCGCTCGGCGTCCTGGACGACGGACACGAGGAGGAGGCTGAACGAGGTCTCGTGTTGGGGCGCGGCCACGATGTGCTCCAGGACGGCCCGGCGGACGGCCTGCTCGCCGTCGTTGACGCGGTCGTCGAGCGATCCCAGGTCGATGCGCAGCGGCTCGTTGTCGAGGAGGCAGCCGGTCGCCGCGGCGAACATCTCGGCGCTCGTGTCGAGCATGGCGGCCAGGTCGCGGACGGCCCGCTCGATGAGGGGCGGGCGGGCGCCGGTGAGGAAACGGAAGAGCTGCATGGGCGGGGGGATGCGTTACCGAATTGTTACGCACCGGGATACCCATTGGTGCCGCACCCGGCGTTTCCCCACCCCGCCCCGCTCTCCGAGGGCGGGGCGGCCCCTCTCCCACCCCGCCCCTGCGGAGCGGGCGGGGTGGCCGCTACTCCACCGGCCCCGCCGCGACACCGTCGAACAGGAGCGCCGTGAGGTAGTCGGCCACGCCGCCCGCGCCGGGTCCGCCCGCGTCCGGTCCACCCGAGCGGGGCGGGGCGGCGCACGCGTCGACGGTTTGGATGAGCGTCCCGATGAGCGCCCCGAACGCGACATGCGCCGTGAGGCGGGCCGGCACCGGGCGGAGCTCGCCGCGCGCCACGGCCCGCTCGATGGGCGGCACGAGCGCCTCGACGAGCCCGTCGCGCCGCGCCCGGAGCGCCTCCGCCTGCTCGCCCTCCCCGCCCGCGGCCAGCAGTTGGGGGACCTCGCGGAGGTGGACGCGCAGGAGATCGCGGTGGGCCTCGAAGTAGGCCGCCACGCGAGTGGCGAACGCGTGGAAGCGGCCCCGGAGCGGGGTGCCGTCCTCGGCCAGGTGGCGGTCGGCGAGGGCGTGGAGTTCGTCGAAGTGCTGACCCAGGACGGCCACGAACAGGCCAGCCTTGCCACCCTCGACGTGGTTGTAGATCGTCCCCTTGCCCACCTCGGCGCGCGCGGCGATCTCGTCCACCGTCGCGCCGAGGTAGCCGCGCTCGGCGAACGTGGCGCGGGCTGCGTCGAGGATCGCCGCCCGGAGCATCTCCTGCGCGCGCTCTTTCCAGGTCGGGAGGGGCTTCTCAGACGTCATCGGGTCAGGGGTGAGGTGGGCTCGTGGAGCCACCGGAGCGCGCCCTGCCAGTCGTCGCCGAAGCGGCGGACCGACGGGCCGCCGGCGGGGCGGTCGGCGGGGGGCGGGGTGGCGCCGACAAGGGCGATCCGGTCGACGGCGCCGGACAGCGGTGGCCGGCGCAGCGCCCGCCCGACGCGGAACTCGTCGCTCGTCAGGCTCTCGTCGACGACCAGGACGTCCTCGGCGAAGACGAGCAGCCGGAACGGGCCGCTCTCGGCCCACCGCAGGAGGTCGCCGAGCAACGCCTCGCGGTGCTCCTCGCCCACGGCCCCCACGAAGTACGCAGAGCGGACACGGGGTCCGGCGGGCGGGGCGGCCTCGGAGGTGGAGACGTACACGGGGCGGGGTGGCGGGTTTGGGCGGGTGGCCCCCTGGTGAGTATGTGTCCCCGCCCCGCCCTAGAGCACGGTTCGGGATGGTACAGGGTACTCGGTACGGAGTACGCAAGCGCCGCGCATGTGCAGGACCGTACCGCGTACCCGGTACCCCGTACCCAATCCGGAGGGTGCCTTAGTCCAGGGCGGGGACGGGCGCGAGGGCGGGGTCTGGGCGCTCGGTCGCGCTCGGCTCCGTCGTCGGGTCGCCGTGCGGGTCCTCGCGGCCGAGCTTGCCGCGGAACCACGCGCCCAGGTCGTCGAAGTAGGTGTAGGCCACGGGCACCACGATGAGCGTGAGGATCGTCGACGTGATGAGGCCGCCGATCACGGCCCGCGACATCGGCGCGCGGAACCCGCCGCCTTCGCCCAGCGCGAGCGCGCTCGGGAGCATGCCCGCGATCATCGCCAGCGTCGTCATGACGATGGGCCGGAGCCGGACCTGCCCGGCCTCGGCCAGCGCCTGGAACCGATCGACGCCCTCGCGCCGCCGCTCGTTGGCGTTGTCGATGAGCAGGATCGCGTTCTTGACCACGAGGCCGAAGAGCAGGATCACCCCGATCATCGACATCATGTTCAACGTGTCGTTGGTGAGCAGGAGCGCGACGAACACGCCGATGAGCGACAGCGGAAGCGACATCATGATCGCGAACGGCTGCGTGATCGACTCGAACTGCGAGGCCAGGATGAGGAAGATGAGGATGATGGCGAGCAGGATGGCCTGGATCACGTAGCCGCCGGTCTCGGCCAGCTGCTCGGTCTCGCCGCCGAACCCGACCGTGTAGCCGGCCGGGATGTCCATCTGGTCGAGCCGGGCCTGGATGGCCTGCGTGGCCTCCGACACCGAGAGGCCCGTGGCCGGGCTCCCCGAGATCGTCGCCGTCCGCTGGAGGTCGGTCCGGTCGATCTGGGACGGCGCCGTGCCCTCCTCGATGGCCGCGATCTGCTCGAGCGGGACCGACCCGCCCTGCGGCGTCGCGATCGGGATCTGCGCGATGTCGCGGACCGACTGGCGGAGCTCCGGGGCTACCTGGACGACCACGTCGCGCTCCTCGCCCGTCGGGTCCTGCCAGGTGGTCACCTCCTGGCCGGCCAGCTCGGGCCGCACCGTGCCCGCCACCCCGCCCACGGTCAGCCCGAGCTCGTTGGCGACGTTGCGGTTGACGGCGATCCGGAACTCCGGCCGCGGCTGGCCCAGCGAGTTCTGCACGTCGACGACCTCCGGGAGCGCGGCGACCTCGGCCTCGACGGCCTGCGCGAGCTCCTGGAGCCCCTCGACGTCCGGCCCCCGCACCTCGACGGCGAGCGGGGCGACTGCCCCGCCGATGCCGCCGGCGTCGAGCACCGACGTGGTCACGCCGAAGAGGGGCGCGAGCGTCTCGCGGGCGGCGGCCTGCACCTCCTGCTGCGTCCGGTCCCGCTCGCCGGTCCCGACGAGCGACACGAACACCTCGCCGGACGTGACCGTCCCGGTCTGCCCAGCGCCCACCGTCGTGTAGGTGTAGTCCACGCCGTCAAGGCCGCGGAGCGCCCTAGAGACCTGCTCGGCCTTGTCGCGCGTGTAGGTCAGGCTCGACCCGTCCGGCGTCTCGAACTGGACCACGAACTGGCTCTGGTCCTGGGGCGGCAGGAAGCTGCCGCCGATGAGCGGGAACAGGAACAGGCTCCCAACGAACAGGGCCGTCGCCCCGAGGACGGTCGTCTTGCGGTGGCGGAGCGCCCACTCGATGATGCCGTGGTAGCGGAGCGCGGTCCGGTCGAACCAGCGGTTAAAGGCCGAGATAGCGCGCTTGAGCGGGTTCTTCGACGGCGCCCCGTGGCCGCCCTCGACGTGCGGGTCCACGCCCCAGTGGGCGGCCATCATGGGCGTGAGCGTGAACGCGACGAAGAGCGAGACGAGGACCGCGAAGGCTACCGTCAGCCCGAACTGGTAGAAAAAGCGGCCGACGATGCCGCCCATGAACGCGACCGGCACGAAGACGGCCACGATCGAGAGCGTCGTCGCCATGACGGCGAGGAAGATCTCCTTGGTGCCGTCGGCGGCGGCCTCGAAGTAGCCCTTCCCCATCTCGCGGTGGCGCACGACGTTCTCGATGACCACGATCGCGTCGTCGATCAGGATGCCGATGGAGAGCGAGAGCGCGAGCAGCGAGATGATGTTGAGCGTGAACCCGAGCACGCCCATGAGGATGAACGCCGCGATGACCGACACGGGCAGCGCGAGCGCCGTGATGACCGTGGCCTTCCCGTCGTTGAGGAAGAGCATGACGATCACGACCGTCAGGATGCCGCCCAGGACCAGCTCGAAGAGCGTGTCGTTGACCGAGTGCTCGATCGTGACCGAGTTGTCGCGGATCACCTGGAGCTCGGTCTGGGCGGGGAGGGCGGCCTGGATCTCGGCGACGGTCTCGCGCACGCCCTCGGCCACGTCGACCGTGTTGGAGCCGGACACCTTGAGGATGTTGAGGGCCACGGCCCGCTCGCCGTTCACGAGCGCGACCGACCGCTCCTCCTCGGTCGCGTCCCGGACGGTCGCCACGTCGCCCAGCCGGATCGGCGTGCCGCCGCGGTTGGCGACGACGATGTCGTTGAACTCGTCGGGCTCCTCGATGCGGCCGACGACGCGGACGAGCTGCTCGGCCGTGCCGCGCTCGACGCGGCCGGCGGGGACCTCGAGGTTCTGGGCCTGGAGCGCCCCGATCACCTCGTTCACGCTCACGCCCTGAGCCTGGAGCCGGGCGGGATCGACGTTGACGCGGATCTCGCGGGCCAACCCGCCCGCCACCTGCACCTCGCCGACGCCGGGGACGGCCTCGAGCTGGCGCCGGATGTCCTCGTCGGCGAGCGACGTGAGGTCCTGGATGGGGAGCGCGGTCGACGAGACGGCCAGCGACACGATGGGCTGGGCCGACGGGTCGAACGTCTGCACGAGCGGCTCCTCGATGTCGGCCGGGAGGTCGGCGCGGACCGTCGCGATCTTCGAGCGGATGTCGTTGGCGGCGTCGTCGGAGCTCCGGTCGAGGTCGAACTCGACGATGATCTGGGAGACGCCCTCGAGCGAGATCGACGTGATGCCGTCGACGCCCTCGACCGGGTTGAACGCCTGCTCGAGCCGCTCGGACACCTCGCGCTCGATCGTCTCGGGGCTCGCGCCCGGGTACACGGTCGTCACGGTGACGACCGGGATCTCGACGTCGGGGAACTGGTCGATGGGCAGGTTCCTGAGCGAGAACAGCCCGAGCACGATGAGCCCGAGCATGATCATCGACGTGAACACGGGGCGCCGGATGGCGACACCGCTCAGGCCGGAGTAGCGGTCCTCGTCGAGGTCGGGCTCGGCGGCCGGGGCGGGCACCTCGGCCGCGTGGTAGCCGGGGTCGTCCGAGAAGCCGTCGCCGTGGGGGCGGCCGTCGTTTGGTTGGTCAGTCATCGGAGTGCGGGCTCGGGGCGATTCACGGAGGCGGTTCGTCGGGGGTCCGGCGCCCTGGGCGTCTGGGCGGACCCGCCGGCTCACCGGCTTTACTGAGGGGCGACCGCGGACGCGGCGGCCGGGCGGGGCGGGGCGGCGCTGGACGAGGCGCCGGCGAGGCGCACGCGGGCGCCGTCGACGGTGTCGGTCGTGGGCGCGACGACCACGCGGTCGCCGGCCTGGATCTCGCCCTGCACGGCGATCACGCCGCGCGACGGGTCGCGCTGGACGATGCCGACGGGCTGCTGCCGGATCACGTCGTTGCGGACGACGAGCACGGACGCCGCCTCGCCGTCTTCGGTCTGGCGCGTGCGGACGGCGCTCTCGGGGACGAGGAGCGCGTCGTCGAGCGTCTCCGAGACGACGGTGCCGGTCGCGAAGAGGCCGCCGACCAGGCCGCTCGGGTTCGGGAGGCGGAGGAACACGGAGACCTGGCGCGAGGCGGGGTCGGCGGTGGCGACGACGCGCGAGACGGACCCGCGGAAGGTCTGGCCCGGGTACCCGTCGATCTGGAACACGACGGGGTCGCCGACGCGGACGCGGCCGGCCTCCCCGACGCCGACCTGCCCGCGCAGCTCGAGGGCGCCCGTGCTGACGACGGTGTAGAGCGTCTGGCCGGGAGCCACGGCCTCGCCGGGTTCGGCGGGGCGGGCGCTGACGGACCCCGAGAGCGGGGACCGGACGGTCGTCCGGGCCGCCTGCTCGCCGGCGGCCGTGGCCTGCGACTGCGCGTTGGCCACCTGGCCGCGGGCGGCCGCGACCTGCCCGCGGGCGGCCGTGAGGTTGGCGCGGGCCGAGGCGACCTGGGCCTGGGCCGCCTCGACCTGGGCCTGGGCGGCCTGGTAGTCCAGCCGCGACATGGCCCCCTCGTTGTAGAGGAGCTGGGCGCTCGCGGCCTGCTCGCGCGCGAGCGCCAGCTGGGCCTGGGCGGCCTCGACGCCGGCCTGGGCGCTCGAGACGCCGGCCTCGGCGCTCGTCACGCCGGCCTCGGCGCTCCCGACGCCGGCGCGCGTGGCGGCGGCCTGGCTGCGGACGCCCTCGGCGATGACCGTCGCCATGACGGCCCCGCGCGAGACGCGGTCGCCCTCCTGGTAGCGGAGGCTCCCGAGGGTGCCGCCGACCTGGGCCTTGACGTCGACCTGCTGGGCGGGTTCGAGGGTGCCGGTGATCTGGATGCCGGACTGGATCTCACCCCGCTCGACGGCGGCCACGTCGGTCGAGGCCAGCACGAGCGGGGCGGCCTCGGCCTCGGCGGGGTCGGGGGCCTCGTCGCCGCCGCACGCGGCGAGGGCGAGGAGGAGCGGGAGGGCGAGGAGCGCCCGGCGGGGGGTCGCGGTCATCACGGTCGGAGACAAAGGGGCGGGGTGGGAAGAGTGCTGCCGGAGCGGGGAGGCAAGGGGCCACCCCGCCCGCGCGCTAGCCGTCGGACGGAAGCGGCGTGCCGCCGTCGGTGGGCGTGAGGGTGCCGGGCACGGTGTCCGACGGGGCGGGCGGGGCGGCGTCGGCAGGGTCGGCGAGCGGCTGGCCGGTCCCCATCGAGAACGGGGACGGGGTGCCGGTGGCGTCGGTGATCGACCGGGCGAGGTCGGTGTCGGCCGTGTAGAAGTTGGCGAGGGCCTGCACGAGGTTGCTCCGGGCCTGGAGCAGCCCGAGCCGCGCGTTCGAGACCTCGAGCTGGGTCGCGAGCCCCTCGCGGTACTGGAGGTCGGTGAGCCGGTAGACGCGCGCGGCCTGGTCGACCGTCGTCTGGCGGGCGGCGATGAGGGCGGCGGCCCGGCGCTTTTCGCGGAGGGCCTGCTCGACCTGGAGTTGGACGGCCTCGACGAGCTGGTCGCGCTGGAGCTCGGCCTGCAACAGCTCGACGCGAGCCTCGGCCACCTGGGCGCGCCGGCGGAACCCGTCGAAGATGGGGATCTGAACGCCGAGCGAAACGGTCCAGTCGGTCCGGGGGTCGCCGTCGAAGGCGAAGATCGACGAGGGGAAAAGGGTCTGCCCGTAGTTCGTCGTCAGCGCGACCGACGGGAGGTAGGCGGCCTTCTGGAGCCGGACCTGCTGCTCGCGGACGCCCACCTGGGCCTGGGCCGCGAGGATCGCCGCCCGCTGCGCCGTCGACGCGGCCGGGTCGATGTCGACGTCGGCGAGGGCGGCCGACGGCGGGAGCGTGAGGTCGGTCGTGAGCACGACCGGCTGGTCGTAGGGGACGTTCGCGAGCCGCTTCAGGTTGAGCACGGCGAGGTCGGCTGCGTTCTGGGCCTGGACCTGCTGCGGGCGGAGGTTTTCGAGGTCGACCTCGGCCCGGAGCACCTCGAGCTCCGACGCCCGCCCCGCCCGCAGCCGGAGCCGCTCCTCGTCGAGGAACGCCTGCGCCTGCTCGATGGCGGCCTGCGAGATGCCGACGAGCTCCTGCGCCACGAGCGCCTGGATGTACGCCTGCTCCACCTGGAGCCGGACGTCGGCGACCTCCTCGACCTCGTTGTACGTCACGGCCTCGCGGACGCCCTTGGCGATGCGCGTGCCGACGAAGGCCTGGGGGGCGAACAGGACCTGCGAGCCGCTGAGCGAGGCGGAGTACGCGTTTTCCTGACCAAACGGGAGCCCCTCGAACAGGCCGCCGAGCGCGGCGAACGCAGCGCTCGACGCGTTCTGCTCGAGGTACGACACGCGCTCTTCGAGCGGGGCGGTCGGGTCGGGCCGGAACTGGAGCGAGTCGGGGAGTTCGAGCCCGTTGCCGGTGTCGAACTGGGACGCCAGCGTCCGCTGGTAGCCCAGGTTGGCGCTGACCTGGGGGAAAAGCTGGGCGTAGGCGGCGTCGACCTGGGTCTCGGCGAGGTCGACCTGGGAGCGCGCGAGCTCGACCTCCTCGCTCTCGGAGAGCGCGCGCGCGACGGCGGCCTCCAGGCTGAGCGGGGCGGCCGGGCCGGTGGGCTCGGGCGGGTTGATGGGGACGGCGCCCGAGTCGGGCAGCACGGCGGCCGTGGAGTCGGGGCGCGGGACCCGGGGAACGTCCTGCGCGGCGGCGCCGGAGGCGAGCACGGCGAACAGGCCGAGGGAGACGAGACGACGCATGGGGGGCGGCTTGATCGTTTGGTTCAGCACCCACTGAACCTGCGTGACTACACGTCCACCGCCCGACCGATGTTGCATGAAGTGGGCGCCAAGTCGGCGCCCCTCCACGCTTACCGCCCCGCCCAGCCGCGTGGCGAGGTCCGCACGCAAGGTGGGGCACCGGGCGGGGTGGCGTGCCCCATTGTTTTCTAGGGGAAAGGCCGCGCGTCCGCGTCGGGAGCCCGGTGGCCGCCCCGCCCGCCGTCGCCTCAGCCGCCCCGCCCCGCCCGCGTCAGCAGCGGCGGGCGTTCTCGAAGGCCTCGGCCACCTCGGGGAGCTGGCGGGCCGCGATCCCGTAGAGGTCGCGCATCTCGCGGAGCCGCCACGGGTCCGCCTCGGGCGACCGCTCCTGGACGAGGGCGAGGCCGCGCTCGGCCGCCCCGTGCATCCGCCGGACGCGGTCGGTGGTCCACGAGAGCACGCGCGACCACGCGTCGGGCGCCATGCGGAAGTGGGTCCGGCGGTCGCCCGGGAGCGCGACGCGCTCGACGAGGCCGCCGTCGACGAGGAGCCGCGTCATGCTCGACACCGACCCCTTGCTCACGCCGAGCGCCTCGACGAGCTCGTCGAACGACTGGTGGGGCGGCTCGCAGACGAGGAGCCACCCGAGGATGCGGCCGGCGATCCGGGGCCGCCCGTGGTCCTCCAGGATGTGGCCGATGTCGTCGACGAACTGCGCCTCCTCGTCGGACAGGGTCGTCGGCATGGGCGGGGCGGGCTCGGGGGGCGGGCAACATAGCGCCGCCCCGCCCCGCCTTTCGGGCACGGGCGGGGCGGAGCTCAGGCGGCCGATCCGCGGGCGGGGTGGCCGCCTTTACGGCGCCGGCTCGTAGGCGAACCGGACGAGGACGGCCGGGCCGTCGCCGCCCTCGCTCGACACGAACGCGTCGCCGTTGGGGAGGAACGCGAGGCCCTCGGGCTGCTCGAAGGCGGCCGGGCCGAGGTCCCACGCGTCGACCACGGCGCCGTCGGCGTCGAGCGACACGAGCGCCTCGCGCTTCGACGACAGCACGACCGTGTGCCCGGTGAGGGGGTGGACGGCCAGAGCCGACGGGCGGAGCTTTTTCTCGCCCGGCACGGCGTCGCGGTCGAGCACGAGGACGGGCTCGGAGAGGAGCGCGTTCGCGTCCAGGTCGAAGGCGTAGACGCGGTTGAAGCCGTCGTCGTCCTCCTTTTTGCACGCGATCAGGAGGCGCTCCCCGTCCGTTCCCAGGCCCTCGGCGTCGCACGCCTTGGCGCCCAGGCCGGTCTCATACGTCGTCGCCCGGGCCTCGTCGCCGTCCCACCCGTCGAGCTCCAGGACGGCGCCGTCGGCGCGGAGCACGAACAGGCGGTCGCCCACGAGCTCGATCCCCTCGTAGTCGCCGGGCGGCCCGAACGGGACGACGGCCGTCACGCGGCCGGTCTCGGGGGAGAGCACGTAGAGGTCGCCGTCCTCGTCTTGGACGGCGCCGAGCGAGCCGTCGTCGAGGACGGTGAGGGCCGAGATCTCGACCAGCTCGTCGGGCAACTCGAAGCGGGCGACGGGCCGGTCGAAGCGGTACGGGCTCGCGGACGGCGCGCCGGGCGGGGCGGCCTCCGCCGGGGCGGGACGCGTCGCGGGCGGGGCGGAGTCGGCGGAGACTTCAGAGCCGCAGGCGGAGAGAGCCAGGGCGAGGCAGGCAGCGTGGAGAGCGGTCATGGGTCGGGGGGATGGGATCAGTCGCGCTCGAAGCACAGGACCTCGCCCGAGCCCGCGTCGACGACGACGTCGAACTCGGCCCGGTCCTGCGTCAGCTCGACCTCGTAGACGAGGAAGCCGTCTTCGTCGTCCAGATCGACGTCGGCGACGACGGCGCCGGGGACGGCGACGACCGCGGCGGCGCGGGCGTCCTCGACCGACACCGTCGGGCGGGCGTCGGCCGGGAGCGTCCCGGTGACGGGGCCGCACTCGGGGGCGGGGCGGTCCGCCAGCTGCGAGACGCCAAAGGCGACGGCGAGGACGGCGAGGGCGCCGAGGAGGAGGCGGGAAAGCATAGGTCGGAGACGGTCAAACGTCTGGGCGGCCCGGCAGAGAACCCCGCCGGGCCGCAGCGTGGACTAGTCGCGCTCGGCGCACAGGACCTCGGCGGTGCCGGCATCGACCTCGACCTCGAACTCGACGCCGTCGCGCCAGAGGTCGACCTCGTAGACGAGGAAGCCGTCCTCCTCCTCCAGCTCGATTTCGGTCACGGTCGCGTCCGGTACGGCGCGGAGGGCGGCGTCGCTGGCGTCCTCCGGGGACACGCGGGCCATGTCGGGCTGAATGAGGTCGCCGTCGGCGACGCGGATCGTGCCCTGGAGCGGGCCGCACTCGTCGAGCGGGGTGGTCTGGGCGCTGGCGGCCGGCGCGAGGGCGAAGGCGAGGGCGGCGGCGGAAATGAGAGTCTTCATGGGTCGGGGCGGGGTGGTTGTGCCCCTCGTACCGCCCCGCCCTTGCCCGTCCCTTGCGGGCCGCTTACAAAACCGACAGGTTCGCCGCCCCGCCCGAGGCCGCCCCGCCCGGCCCATCGACCGGGAGCGCCAGCGTGAACGTGGAGCCCTCTCCCACCCCGCTCTCGGCCGTAACGCGTCCCCCGTGCGCCTCGGCGATCGCGCGGGCGAGGCCCAGCCCCAGCCCGAGCCCCCGCTCGTGGCGCGTCCGTTCGGAGCGGTAGAGCCGGTCCCAGACGCGTTCCAGCTCGTCGGGGGCGATGCCGGCGCCCGTGTCGCGGACCGCCACCCAGGCCTCCGCCCCGCCCGGACGGCCCGCGTCCCGCCCGGTCGTCACCGTCACGCGGCCGCCCGGCGGCGTGTACTTGACCGCGTTGTCGACGAGGTTGGCGAGCGCCCGGCGGAGCCGCGCGGCGTCGGCCCGCACCGCACCGCCCCGCCCGAGGTCGGCAGATAGCGTGACGTTCTTTTCCGACGCCGCGAGCTCGTAGAGGTCGGCCACGTCGCGGGCCAAGCCGTCGAGGTCGACGGGCGCGAGGTCGAGGTGGAGGGCGCCGCTCTCGGCCTCGGCCACGTCGAGGACCGTGTCGAGCGTGTCCTGGGCCGCCTCCGCCGCCTCGACCACGCGCGCGAGCGCGGCGCGGTACGCTTCGGGCTCGCGGTCGCGGCGGAGCGCCAGCTCGGCCGTCCCGCGGACGGCCGTGAGCGGCGTGCGGAGGTCGTGGGCCACGTCGTCGAGCGTGTGCCCGAGCCGGTCCACGAGCGCCTCGACGCGGTCGAGCGTCCGGTTGAACAGGCGGAGCAGGTCGGCCAGCTCGCCCCGCTCGGGCTCGACCGGCGCCCGGCGGCGGACGTCGCCCGTGTCCGTGATCGCCTCCAGCGTAGCGACGATCCGGCGGACCGGACGGAGCGCGCGCGCGGCCATCACGCCGCCCCCAAGGAGGGCCAGGAGCACGAGCGGCACGGCGACGACGGGGAACACGCGCGGCAGCGCTTCGAGCGCGTCGTCGCGCTCGTCGGAGCTGAACCCGACCTGGAGCCCGTCGCCCGACGCCAGCCGCCGCGCGAGCACGTCGAGCGTCTGCCGCTCACGCGCGTTCACGATCACCGCCGGCGTCTGGCCGAGCGGCCCGTCGAGCGCGCCGACGTCGCCGGGCCGCCAGGCGTCCGGGAGCACGAGCAGGCGGACCGCCCCGCCCCGCCCGGCGATCCGGATCAGGACCTCCTCGCCGCGGTCGTCGGCCTGGAGCCGGGCCGCGTAGCGGCGGACGCCGTCGACCCCGCCGGCCGCGTACACCCGCTCGACGGCGCCCAGCTGGTCGCGGAGGTAGGCCGCGTCCTGGCGCGCGAGGACGAACCCGTAGGCGGCATAAGCCAGCCCCAGCAACACCGCCGCGCTGACGGCGAAGAGCGCCGCGTAGCTCAGCGCGAGGCGGACCCCGAACGGGCTCCGCCACCCCGCCCCGCCCGCCCGCGCCGCCGGGCGGGGCGGGGCGGGGAGACCGGCGTCAGGGCGTGCGGAGGACATAGCCGGCGCCGCGGACGGTGTGGATGAGGGCCGGCTCGAACGGCTCGTCCACCTTCTGCCGGAGCCGGTGCACGAGCACCTCGACGACGTTCGTGCGCGGGTTGAAGTCGAAGTCCCACACGGCCTGGTGGATGGCCGTCTTCGAGACCACGCGGTCAGCGTTGCGGACGAGGACTTCGAGGAGCGAGAACTCGCGGGGCTGGAGGTCGAGCGCCTCTCCGGCGCGCGTGGCCTCGCGCGCGAGGAGGTCGAGCGACACCGGCCCGGCCACGAGCCGCGTGGTCTCGGGCGCGCCCGTGCTCCGCCGGACGAGCGCCTGCACGCGGGCCAGCAGCTCGGCGAACGCGAACGGCTTCGTGAGGTAGTCGTCGCCGCCGGCCTGGAGCCCCCGCACGCGGTCGTCCACCGTCCGCTTCGCGCTCAGGATGAGGACCGGCGTGGCGACGCCGGAGCCGCGCATCCGCTCGATGAGGCCGAGCCCGTCGAGGCGCGGGAGCATGAGGTCGACGACGGCCGCGTCGTACGGCTCGTTGACCGTGAGCGCGTACGCTTCCTCGCCGTCCGCCGCGTGGTCGACGGCGTAGCCGGCCTCCTGGAGCCCGGTGCGGACAAAGTCGGCGATGGCGGGGTCGTCCTCGACCACGAGCACGCGCATGGAACGTCGGGGTGTGGGGCGGCGGACCGGCCCGGTGTGGGCGGGGCGGGGCAGGCGACCGGGACGCGGCCGCCCCGCCCGTCTAGCCGGGGGCGGGGAGGTCGACGTCGAGCGACCGGACGTGGGCGTTGACCTGCCCCGCGCACGGGGCGGGGCGGCGAAAACGGAGCAAGGGCGGGGCGGTCCAACGCCGGCGGCCGGGCGGGGTTTGCCGCCCCGCCCCGCCCACTGGGGCACCGGGTACGCAGCCCGGGAAGCCTACCGAGGAAAACCGTACCCCGTACCCCGTACCTCCCCGCCCTACAGGTCGATCTGGACGCGGCCCACGACGAGCGTCTCGTCGGGCGGGCCGGCGGCGTCGCCGAACCCGTCGAGCGCCGTCCGCTCGACCGTCACGCCGAGCCGCACGGCGGCGACCGGCGACCAGTGGGCGGCCAGCGCCCAGGCCAGCGCCCGCTGCGCGCGCTCGGCCGCCGCGAGCGGGGCGGCGTCGGGGTCGACGTGCAGGCCGTGGACGCGGGCCGACACCTCGACGGCGCCCGCCCCGCCCGCCGTGAGGGACCGCCGCGGCACGGGCCGCTCGGCGCCCTGCGGCTCGCCCACGAGCACGACCGAGGCCGCCGCCTGCCACGCCCGGTGCGCGACCGTCACGTCGCCGCCGCCCGGCCCGGCCAGCCGGTGCCGCGCGAGCGTCCACTCGCCGAGCACGTAGAGCGGCCCCACGTCGAGCGTCGCCTGCGGCGCGAGGCGGAGGCGCGCGCCGTCAGCGCGGACGCCCGGGGCGTAGTCGAAAAAGGTCCGGTCGCCCGACGTCTCGTAGTCGGCGAGGTCGTCCTCGTCGTCCGTGCCCCGCTCGGTCCCGGCCGCCACGGCGACGCCCACGCCCAGGCCGTCGAGCGGGCCGCCCGGCCGCGCGAACACGCGGGCCGCCGCGTCCGGGCCGGCGCCCCACGCGCGGTTCGCGCTTGACCCGTCGGGGACCCCGTTGAACAGGCCGGCCTGCGCCTCGACGTGCTCCGCCTCCCACGTCAGCATCGCGCCCAGGTCGCGGCGCGGCGAGAGCGCCGTCGGGAGCGCGCGCTCGGCGAACCGGAGGTCGGACGACGACAAGAGCGACTCGTACCCGACCGGCGTCTTGAACCGGCCGACCTGGGCCTCCACCCCGCCCCCCAGCGCCGCCCCCACGTAGCCATCGAGGATCTCGACTTCGCCCTCGCCGAAGCCCGGCTCCAGGACCACCCGGTACCGCCCGTCGATCTCGGCGGCGAGCTCGAACCGCGCGCGGCGGAGGAGGAAGCCCGGCGACCCGCCCGTGGGTCCGCCGGGGAACGCGCGGACGTCGGCGTGGATCTTG
This sequence comes from Rubrivirga litoralis, assembly GCF_031846415.1. Taxonomy (NCBI): domain Bacteria; kingdom Pseudomonadati; phylum Rhodothermota; class Rhodothermia; order Rhodothermales; family Rubricoccaceae; genus Rubrivirga; species Rubrivirga litoralis. The sequence continues at coordinate 34,782 of NZ_JAVRHT010000005.1, forward strand.
GGCTCGACGGTGACCACGACGCGCCCGTCGGACGAGGCGAACCCCACCCCGCCCGACTGCGCGAGCGCGGGCGGGGCGGCGAGGCAGAGCGCGACGAGAAAGGAGCGGAGCACGGGCGGAGTGGGATGTGGGCGGGGCGGGATCGCCACGCGGTGTCAGAGCAGGAGCAAGAGGCCGGCGTAAGCGACCGCGCCCAGGAGGAGCGCGCTGAACCGGCTTTTCCGCTCTTCCGGGAGCTCCTCCTTGAGCACGTTGAGGATCACCCCGCCCCCGAGGAAGGCCGTGATGCCGGCGATCGCCAGTTCGGACACCTCGAACGCCGCCCCCAGCGCCCACCCCGCCAGCACGGACGCGACCAGCACCCACCGCCCCACGCGCTCCCACGACCGCTGGTAGTCGGTGCGGAGGCCGTAGTCGGTCACGACAAAGTGGAGCGCCATCGCGACCGCGAAGACCGCCAGCCCGAGCGCCCCCGGCTCCTCGCGGTGGACGAGGAGGTAGCCGATGATGGCGTTGTAGAGCGCGAACGAGCCCAGGTGCACCCAGAACCCCGCCCCGCCCGCCGTCCCGTTCCCCGACGCCGACGCCGCTCGGCTCGGCGCGTCCTCGTCTCCGGCCGCCTCGCCCTCGCCGCGGTGGAGGCCGCCCGACTTTTTCGCCAGCCGCTCGGCGCCGTAAAACACGAGCAGGCCTGCCAGCGCGAGCAGGTACACCTCCTGCTCGAACATCCCGAACAGCCCGCCGCTCCGGGCCGAGGCCGCCGACTGCCCCTCGGCCAGCTCGGGCATGAGGTGCACGAACACGTAGGCGACCGACACCCCGCCCGCCCCGCTCAGCCACCGGCTCCGCGGCGTGCCGTCGAGGAACCGGAGCCGGGCCGCCACGAGGTGGACGCCGGCCAGCACGAGGGCGGCGACCAAGGCGAGGCCGATCACGACGCGGCCCCTGGGCTCGGCGGGAGCGCGCGCGGCGCGGCGGGCCGGGGCTCGGCGGCAGGCGGAGTCAACGGGGGCACGTCCAGACGGGCGGCGGGGCGGGGCGGCGAGCGCCCAAGCTAGCCCCCGCCCCGCCCCAGCGGCTCAGGCCGTCGCCGGTCGCCGCGTGCAGTACCACCCGAGAAAGGCCCCCCAGATCACCACGTTGAAGAACAGGGAGAGCCCGAGCCCCCGCACGTCGCCGCCGAGAAAGATCGGCGTGCCCGTCGCCGGCGCCACGACGACCCAGAACCACAGCGTCGGGAGCACCGCGAACGCCATGCCCTTCCAGACGGCCGAGCGCGGGACGAGCCACGCGTAGATCAGCCCCCAGACCCCGCCGCTGAGCGCGAACAGGACGGCTCCGAGCACGTGGTCGAGCGCGCCGTGCGTCCCGAACGCCGTGCGGTAGGTCCCCACGAACCCGGGCGCGCCGCCCCACCCGGCCGCCCACTGGGCGTAGACCAGGGCGGCGAGGACGAGCGCGCCGAGCGCGCCGGCGACGAAGCCGGTCTGGAAGCGGGAGGGCATGGGCGGGGTGGCTAGGGGAGGTCGGGCGGGGCGGCCGCCCCGCCCAGCGAGCGGACCACCCGGCCCCGGGTGAGGAGCGAGATGCCCTGGTTCTGCGCCGTCGACACCATGACGGCCTCGACGATCGGCGGGCTCACCTCGGCCGCCGCCTCCCACTCCACCAGGAAGGTGGCGCCCACGCCGCCCGTCCGGTCGCGGGCCTCGACCACGAACGCCTCCGACGACAGCGGGCCGAGCTGGAACGGCCGCTCGGCGTAGCCCCGAACGCGCCGGCCGCCGGAGTCGTAGTACCCCACCGACGCCACGGTGATCGCGCGCTCGGGGTCCGTGTTGCGGACGCTGAGCGTGGTCGTGAGGTCGAGCTCGCGCGTGCCGTCCTGGTGGAAGATGTGGGAGTAGGCCGGGACGTAGACCGTCTGCCCGACGACCGCCTCGCCCCCGACCACCCTGCCCGCCTCGGCCGCCCCGCCCGGGACGTCAGGCGCGGCCGCCCCGCCCTCGGCCGCACGGCCCTCCTCCACCCCGCCCACGGCCGCCCCGCCCGCAGGCGGCGGCCCGTCGGGGGCGCACCCGGCGGCGACGGCGACGGCGAGGGCCACGGCAAAGCGGGCGGGGCGGGAGCGGAGCACGGGCGGGGGGGCGGGGTGGAACGCGGGCGTCAGGACGCGGCCTCAGGCACGGCCGCCGCCGGCCGCGCCTCCACGGGCGGCGGGTCGTCGGGCAGCGCGTCCGTCTCGTGGAGCACGAGGCGCCCGTCGTCGGTCTTCGACAGCTCGATCTGGAGCGTGCGCAGCCCGAGCAGGTCGTAGCTGTACAGCTCGCGGACCAAGACGATCAGGCACGCCAGCAGCGGGACGGCCAGGAGCAGCCCCAGCGCCCCGAACGCCAGCGTCACGACAAGCTGGAACAGGAGCACCACGCCCGCCGGGATCGCCAGCTGCGACTTTACGATGGACGGCGTGAGCACGTTGCTCTCGAGAAGCTGGATGGCGAGGTAGGCCGCGACGTACAGGAACACCCGCGACGGGTCGCCGCTGGCCAGCGCGAACACCACGATGGGCACGACCGGCAGAATCGACCCGATGTTGGGGATGAACGTGGCGATGCCGGCGAAGACGGCGACGACGAGCGCGCCCGGCATCCCCAGGATCAGCCCCAGCACCACCCAGACGAGCGTCGTCGTGATCGCGATCGAGAGCGAGAGCGCCGTGATCCACGTCCGCACCGTGCTGTAGAGCTCGTTCCAGAGGAACACGACGCGGGCGTGGGCGCGCTCGGGGAACAGGTAGAGGCTGCCCCGGACGTACGTCCGGGGGTCGGTGATGAAAAAGAGCGAGACGAAGATGACGATGCCCAGGTGCACGAGCGCGGCCACGAGCGTGCTCACGCCGCCGAGCACGACCGGGGCCACGGCCAGGCTGCCCTCGACGACGCGGCGGAGGAGCGCCTGCGCCCGCTCGGTCGACAGCTCCGCGGTGCCGTCGAGCGGCGGGAGCGCCTCGTACCAGAACTCGCCCTGAGTCCGAAGGTCCGCGTACACGTCCGACAGCCCGCCGATGGCCGCCGGAAGACCGCCGACGAGGTCGCCCAGCCCGCTGAGCAGGCGCGGCAGCACGAGCAGCAGGAGCGCGACGGCCACGACGCCCATCCCCAGGGCCGAGATGGCGATCGCCCAGCCGCGCGGGAGCCCCACCCGCCGGAGCCACCCCGCCGGGATGCTGATGCCGACGGCGAGCACGGCCGCGGCGAACCCGTAGAGCAGCGTGTCGCGCGCCGTCCACAACCCGACGACGACGACGACGGCGACGAAGCCGATGAGCACGCGCTGGACGAAACGGCCGAGGGTCATGGGCGGGGTGGCGTCGGGGAGCGGCACGCGGGCGGGGCGGGAAAGGGAGAGCGGGCCGAGGCCCCGGCCCGCGGCCGCATCCTACGGACAGCGGAGCCCCGCGCGCACGCCGCCTCCACCCCGCCCCGCTCGCCACCCCGCCCGCGCACTCGGGCGGGGCGGCGCCTCACGGGCCGGGCGCGTCCGCGCGGCGGACCTGCTCGTCGCGCGCCGCCGGCAGCCCGACGGCCACCTTGACGACGAGCACGACGACGAGCGAGAGGAGCGGGACCGTCCACCCGCCGGTCAGGTCGTGGAGCCCGCCGAAAAGCGCCGGCCCGACGGCCGCCACGAGGTAGCCGACCGACTGCGCCATGCCCGACAGCTCGGCCGCCGTCTCGGGCGTGTCGGCGCGGATCGCGAGGAACAGGAGCGAGAGCCCGAACGAGCCGCCCAGCACGAACCCCAGGAGCCCGACCCACACGCCCACGAGCGTCGTCCCCGCGAACAGCAGCCCGGCGAGCGCGACGGCCTCCAGCACGGCGAGCGTCCAGATGATCGGGCGCTGGTCGCGCATCCGCCCCGCCCACAGCGGCGCGACGGCCGAGCCCGCGATGCCGGCCGCCTGCGAGAGCGCGAGCATCCACCCCGCCTCCTCCGCGTTCAGCCCGCGGCTCTGGAGGAGGTCCGGGAGCCACGCGAGGATCACGTAGAAGGCCAGCGACTGAAGGCCCATGAACAGGGCCACGGCCCACGCGAGCCGCGAGCGTCCCAGGTCGCGGAGCGAGTCGAGGACCGTCCCGCGCCGGGCCGTCCGCGTCCGGCGGCGGAGCTGGGGCGCCCACACGGCGAGCGCGGCGGCGGCCAAGAGCGCCCATGCCCCCAACGCCCCGCGCCACCCGACGGCCGCCGCCAGCGGCACGCTCACGCCGGCCGCGACGGTCGCGCCCATCCCCATCGCGCTCGAATACAGACTCGTCATCGGGCCGGAGCGGTCGGAAAAGTCGCGCTTGACGAGGGCGGGGAGGAGCACGTTGCCCAGCGCGATGCCCACGCCCAGGACCACGGTCCCCGCGAACAGGAGCGCCACCGACGGCACCGCGCGGACCGCCACCCCGCCCCCGATGAGCACGAGCGCGAGCCCGATCGCGCCCTCCATCCCCAGCCGCCGCGTCACGACGGGCGTGAACGCCGAGACGACGCCGAAGGCGAGCAACGGGAGCGTCGTGAGCAGCCCGAGCGCCGTGTTCGACAGCCCGGTCGCGAGCCGGATGTCGGCGACCAGCGGCCCGACGCCCGCCAGCGCCGGCCGGAGGTTGAGGGCGACCAGCACGATGCCGGCCACGAGCAGCGCCCGCCCCGACGGGGGGACCGGCGCGGGCGGGGCGGCGGCGGACGGCGTGGCGGCGGGCGGGGCGGTGGCGAGCGGGGCGGGCACGGGCGGCGGGTCAGGGGTCACAGGCGGCGGAGGTCGGGGAGCGGGCGCTACGAGACGCCCGCCGGGCGCGGAAGTCTCAGCCCCCGCCACATCGCCAGCAGGCGGAGCCCGGTCGCGACGGCGGCGGCGGCCCCGAGCCCGACCTCGGACGCGATGCCCAGCGCCGCCCCGCCCGCGTACACCGCCCCGCCCGCGAGCGCGGCCGTCGCGTAGAGGTCGTGCCGCAGGACGGACGGCACTTCGAGGACCAGCACGTCGCGGATGACGCCCCCGCCCGTCGCCGTGAGCCCGCCCATCAAGATCACGCCGAGCGGGCCGAGCCCGAACGCCGCGCCCTTGGCCGCCCCCATCGCCGCGAACACGCCCAGGCCGACAGCGTCGGCAAGCTGGACGGCCGGGCGGAGCCGGACGAGCGTGGCCGCCGCCGCCGCCGCGAGCGCCGCGCCGGCCAGGCACACCACGAGGTACCGCTCGTCGACGAGCGCCGCGGGCGGGGTGGCGCCCAGGAGCACGTCGCGGACGAGCCCGCCCCCGACGCCCGTCGCCACGGCGACCACGGCCACGCCCAACAGGTCGAGCCGGTGCTGGACGCCGCGGAGCGCGCCGGAGGCGGCAAACACGAACGTGCCGACAAAGTCGAGGACGGTGAGCATGGGCGGGGCGGTGAGCACGGGCGGGCGGCGGACGCGTGACGAGGCGGATACGTGACGAGTGATGCGTGACTCTTCACAGGGCACCCTCACGCATCACGAATCACGCATCGCGGGGACGAACGCACCCTCACCCCGCCCACGCGAGGATCGCCGCGAGCGAGGCGCCGCCGACGGCGACCCACAAGAGCACGCCCTGCACGAGCGGCCGCACGCCGACCGCCCGGAGCGTGGCCCGGCTCAGCCCGGCGCCGATGAGGAACAGCGTGAGCACGAGCCCCTGCTTCGCGAGCGCCACGAGCACGTCGTAGAGCGCCGCCCCGCCCGGGAACACGGCGACGACGGCTGAGGCCAGCGCGAAGAGGCCGATAAACCACGGGATCGACACCTTGACCTCCCCGCCCGCCGTCTTCCGGTGCCACAGCGCCGCGCCCAGCGCGAGCGGGACGATCCAGAGCGCCCGCGTGAGCTTGAGGACGGTCGCCTCGGCCAGCGCCTCGGTCCCGTATGACGCCGCCGCCCCGACGACCGACGACGTGTCGTGGATGGCGATCGCCGCCCACAGCGCGAACTGGTGCTGGCTCATGTCCAGCAGGTGCCCCACGGCCGGGAAGACGTACAGCGCCACGCCGTTCAGCAGGAACACGGTCGCCAGCGACACGCCCATCGCCTCGGCGCCCGCTCCGAGCGCCGGCCCCAACGCCGCGATCGCCGAGCCGCCGCAGATCGCCGTGCCGCCCGAGATGAGCGCGCCCGTGGTCTGCTCGACGTGCAACAGCCGCCCAAGCAGGAGCCCCACCGAGAGCGCGAACGCGATCCCCAGCGCCGTCACCCCGACCCCGTCCTTCCCCACCGCCAGCACGGCCGGCAGCGACATCCCGAACCCGAGCCCGACCACGCACGCCTTGAGCAGCAGCTTCGAGACGCGCGCGCTCACAGCCTCGAACGGGTTCCCCAGCGTCAGCCCGAGAATGGCGCCGGCGCCCAGCGCGACGGCCGGCGACACGACGGGGAGCAGCGCCGCGGCGGCCAGCGCGAGGAACAGCGCCCGGTGCCACGCGGGCGGGGCGGGCGACGGCTCGGGCGGCAGGACGGCGTCGAACGGCTCGGCGGCCGGAACGGAGGGGGCGGACATGGAGGGGACGGCGCGTGCAGGGCCGTGGGAGAATCGGGCGGGGCGGCGCGCGAGCCACCGCCCCGCCCGCGGGTAGCCCGGCGCCGGGTCGTCCGCCGAGGGCGGGGCGGGCTAGCGGTCGCCGCGGGGGACAGCCATTGGGTCGGGCGGGAGCGTCACGGCCACGCGCTCCGGCCCGTTCGGGCCATCGACGAACCGGAGCGGGGCGCCGTCGGGCTCCTCGCCCTGCACGATGACGAGCGTGCCCGGCGCCGTCGGCCGGCCGCCGAGCGCGCCCCGCCCCGCCGTCGTCTGCCACCCGTCGGACCAGCCGTAGAGCCACTCGGCGTCGGACGTCACCATGCGGATGCAGCCGTGGCCCTGCGGCGGCCCGGTCGGCACGACGTCGTACTGGTGGAGGTGGATGCCGCGCGCGGCGTGGATGTTCATGACGTAGCGCATGAGCCACCGCTCGCCGGGCGGGGCCTCGGACGACTCGCGCTCGAGCGCGCGCCAGTTCATCGTGAACCGGCCGCTCGGCGTCGGCGTCTCGGCGGCGCCCGTCGAGGCCGGCCCCCAGCGCACGAGCCGGCCGCGCTCGTAGCCGGCCCACGTCTGCGTCGTCTTGTCGATCACGACGACCTTGTCGATCTCGGCCGCGCCGGGCCACTCGCGCGGGTACGGCGCGTAGGCGAGCGGCGACAGGTCGAAGTCGGCCGGCCGGGCGGGGAGGACGAGCGTGTCGCCGGTGCGGAGCAGGCCGGCCTCGGTCTCGCCGAGGAGCTGGGCCAGCGCGAGCCGCTCGCGGCCCAGGGCCACGTCGCCCTCGCCGACCCGCTCGTAGAGCGCGTGCCGCGCGAGGATCGAGTTGCCCGACGGGTGCTCGACGTGCCAGACGGCGTACGCGGGCGGGGCGGCCGGGAGCGGCGCCTCGCGGCCGAGGAGCGTGCCCAGCACGTCCTGGTCGTAGGATCCCTGAGCGAGGGCCGGGGCCGCGAACGCGACGAGGGCGAGGAGGAGGAGCGTACGCATGGCTAGAGACCAAAAAAATCAGCGAGGCCGGTCAGGATCAGCTTGGTCGCGACCGCCGTGAGCACCATCCCCATGAGCCGCTCGATGGCGATCAGCCCGCGCCGCTTGAGGACGCGCGCGAGGTCGGTCGAGAGCAGGAGCACGGCCCCCGACGCCGCCCACGCGAGCACAACGGCCGCCAGCCACTCGGGCCACCGCTCCGGGTCGCTGTTCATGATGAACAGGACGGCCGCCAGCGCCGACGGCCCGGCGACGAGCGGGACCGCGAGCGGCACGAGGAACGGCTCGTCGCCGCCCTCTTCGGTGTCGGCCGGGAAGACGCCGCCGGGCGGGGGGAACAGCATCCGCAGCGCGATGAGGAACAGGATCACCCCGCCCGCGACAGTTAGCGTGGCCTCGGAGATGCCGACGGCCGCGAGCAGGCTCCCCCCGGCGAACAGGAACACGAGGAGGAACGCGAGCGCGATCAGCAGCTCGCGCGCGATCACGCGCCGCCGCCGCTCGGGCGCCACCGGCGCGACGACCGCGAGGAACACGGGGACGTTCCCGAACGGGTCCATCACCAGGAACAGCAGGAGCGCGGCGGAAAACAGCGTCACGAGTCAGGGTGGGTTACGAGGGCGTCACGAGCTTGAGCCCGACGATGCCGGCCACGATGAGGCCGATGCAGGCGAACCGGGCCGCCGTGCGCGGCTCGTCGAACAGGACGAGGCCGAGCAGCGCCGTCCCGACGGTCCCGATCCCGGTCCACACGGCGTAGCCGGTCCCCACGGGGAGCACCTGGAGCGCCCGCGACAGCAGGAACACGCTGACCGCCATCGAGGCCGCGGTCGCCAGACTCGGCCACAGGCGCGTAAAGCCCTCGGTGTACGCGAGCCCGACGGCCCAGCCGGTCTCGAACAGGCCCGCGACGACAAGCGTCGCCCAGGCGGCGGTGGGGGTCATGGTCACGTCCGGGCGGGGCGGGGTCAGTTCCCGCGGTACGTGCTGTAGCCGAACGGGCTCACGAGGACGGGCACGTGCGTGTGCGCCGTCGGGTCGTCGGTGCGGAAGACGACGACGACCTCGGGGAAGAACGGCAGGCTCGGGCCGTCGTCGTCGGCCATCTCGTCGTCCCAGTAGTCGCTCAGGTCGAACGTGAGCCGGTACGTCTCGGTCCCGCTCACGCGCGGCGCCGACTCGTCGGCCGTGAACGACTCGACGCGCCCGTTGTCCTGGGAGACGGCGCGGCCGAGGAGCGCCCAGCCGTCGCCGGTCTGGACTTCCAGCATGACGGGAACGCCGCCGCCGCCGACGCCGCGGGCGATGTCGAGCACGTGCGACGAGATGCCGAGGTCCTGAACAGCCGTCTGGGCCGACACCACGGGGGCTAGGGCGCACAGGGCGACGAGGAGAGAGAGGCGGAAGGGCATCGAGAACGGCGGAGGAGACGGAGCGGGGCGGCGACTCAACGCGCCACCCCGCCCCGAGGTACGGCGCGCCCGGCCCAGAACCGGAGGAGAGACGCGGAAGGCCGCGCAAAGGGCGGGGCGGCTCCCTTCCCCACCCCGCCCACACCACTCTGCGTGGGCGGGGTGGGCATCTGACGTCGATCTCCGCGGGCGGGGCGGCCATCGGAGCGCGGTTCAGGAGGGCACGGAGTACGCCCACCCACAGCCGTACCCGGTACCGTGTACCCCGTACCTCCCCGGAGGGGCTCAGTCCAGCGTCTGCACGCCGCCGCCGTTGACGAACAGCGTCTGCCCGCTCGTCCACGACGAGGCCGGGGCGGCAAAGTAGAGGACGGCCGCCGCGATGTCGCCGGGCTCGCCCAGCCGCTCCAGCGGCGTGTGCTCCAGCATCTTGGCCTCGACCTCGGGCGTGAGGACGGATTCCAGCGCGCCCGTCCGCACCGCGCCCGGGCCGACGGCGTTGACGCGGACGTGGGGGCCGTAGTCAAAGGCGAGGTTGGCCGTCATGTGGTTGAGGGCCGCCTTTGACGAGGCGTAGGCGCTGATCGCTGGGCTCCGGTTGACCGAGGCCATCGACGTGATGTTGACGATCGAGCCGTACCCCGCCTCCCGCATGTGGGGCGCGCACAGCTGCGAGAGCCGCCACGCGCTGAACACGTTGAGCCTGAAGACCGACGCGAACTGCTCGACCGTGATGTCGTCCGGGCTCTCCCGCCCCGCCCCGCCCCCGCCGGCGTTGTTGACGAGGACGTGGACGCCGCCGAACTCAGCGACGGCCCGCTCGACCAGCCGCTGGCGGTCGGCGTCGTCGGTCACGTCGCAGTCGACGGCCAGCGCGCGGCCCCCGGCGGACCGGATCTCGTCGGAGGCGGCTTGGGCGTCCGCTAGGTCGAGGTCGGCGACCACGACGGCGGCGCCGTAGTCGGCGAGCATCTGGGCAGAGGCGAGGCCGATGCCGTTGGCGCCGCCGGTGACGATGGCGGTCTTGCCGGAGAGGTCGAAGAGTGGAGTCGGAGTCATGTCTAGCGGGAATCGTGGGCCATGAGGTAGTCGGCGACGGCCTGGTAGGCCGGGAGCGACGTGGGGTCGTTGGCGGCGTTGGCGGCGACGGGGTGCGACGCGAACCGGACGATGACCATCTCGGCCGTCGGGTCGACGTAGACCGTCTGCCCGTGGACGCCGCGGGCGGCGAACGCGCCGTTCGCGTTGTTCGTGATCCACCACAAGTCGCGGTACGACCACCCGTCGAGGGCGGGGTGGTCGGACCGGGCGAAGTCCTCGACGCTCCCGCCCCGCCGGATGTCGGAGATCGCCAGGCGCGGCAGGACCTGCTCGCCCCGCCACATGCCTTCGTTGCGGATGAGCTCGCCCAGGCGGCCCATGTCGCGGAGCCCGCCGCTAAACCCGCCGCCCGCCGCCGGCGTGCCCACGGCGTCGACCTGGTAGTAGCCCGACTGCTCCATGCCGATCCGGCTCCAGATCCGGTCCGACAGCAGCTCGTTCAGCGGCTGTCCCGAGGCACGCGTCACGATCCACCCCAGCGCGTCGGCGTTGGGGGTCTGGTAGGCGAACGCCTCGCCGGGCGGGCCGGCGGCCTGGATCGTCTGGAGGTACGCCAGCGTGCCGACCGGGCCGTCGCTCGGCGCCGCGGACGGGTCCGTGGCCTCGGCGTACTCCCAGATCTCGGCGTCGGGGTCCGCGTAGTCCTCGCTGTAGTCCAGGTTCGTCGTCATGTCCATGACCTGGCGGACGGTGACGTCGCCGAAGGCCGAGCCTTCGAGTTCGGGAACGTAGTCGGTCACGGGCTTGTCTGGATCGAGGGTGCCTTCGACGGCCAGCGCCGCCGCCAGCAGGCCGGTGAGCGACTTGGTGACCGACATGGCCGCGTGCTTGCCGCCGGGCGTGAGGGCGCCGAAGTAGCGCTCGTAGACGATCCGGCCGCGGTGCAGGACCAGGATGCCGTCGGTGTAGTTCGCCCACAGCGACTCCTCCCACGTCATCGGCTCGCTGGCGTCCCACGGCACGAACGTGACCGAGTCGATGCCGGCGTCGAGCTCGACCTCGAACGGGACCGGGTCCCCCAGCCCGCGACCTACGTTGACGGTCGGCAGGAACTGGCGCATGTGGGCCACGCTGTAGCGGAGCGCCGGGAACTCGAAGAACGACCTGTCGACCGCGCTCAGGACCTTGTCGGGCGGCGGCGGCGAGCCCTGCATCCACCCCATGTCGATGGGGTCGCTCTCGCGGGCGGAGAGCGGCGCGTCTTGGGCGGCGGCGGGCGAACTCATAACGGTGAGGAGCAGAGCGGCGAGCAGCGCGCTCGGCCAGCGGAGGGATGGGTTCATCGTGGAGAAGTCGTAGGAGAGGTGCAAGCGAGGGCGGAGGCGGACGGGGCGGGGACGGGCGGGGCGGAGACAGGCGCTACCCGGTCCGCTGCCCGCAGCCCTCGTGCGTCCGGCCGTCCAGCTCGACGGTGACGCGGGTGCCGGTCGTATCGCCGCTGTCGGCGTCGGTGCACGGTTCGTCGGTAGCCGTCACGACGAGGCCGTCGGCGCGGTAGACCGTTTGGGCGCCCGACCGCGTGACCGTCGCCGCCCCGCCCCGTTCCTCGAAGGCGCCGACGAGGCGGAGGCGGGCGCCGTCGCCGGCCTCCACGACTTCGAGGTACCAGCCGTCGCCGGTGCCCCGGAGCAGGAGCCGCCCCGCCCGCGCCGGGTCGGCCGGGCAGTCGAGGAACTCCTGGCCGTCGACGTCGAGCAGCGCGTAGTCCTCGCCCTTCGTCCAGACCGTCACCGGCCCGTCCTGGTACTTGGCGCCGCTGGCGGAGACGACCTGCCCGAGCACGCGGTACGTCCCGCCCTCGCGGCCCTCGAAGCGCGGGGGCAGCCACAGCGCGACCTCGCCCGGGCCGGTGCGGATGCGGAACGTGAACGGGCCGTCGTCGCTGGCGCACGTGTAGGCATAGTCGCGGCCGGTCTCCTGCGGCGGCATCCCGCCGAGGTCCGGCGCGGCGCCCGCCCTGAACACGAGCGCGCGGCCGTCGGCGGCGCGGAGCGTGAGCCGGTCGCCCGCCACGCTGTACCCGACGACCTGCCCCAGCGTGCCGAAAAAGTCGCGGGACGACGAGGGCGGGGCGCACGCTGCGAGCGTCGTGGCCGCGTCCGACAGCACGAGGTCGCCGCCGGGCTCGGTCCGGTAGGTGCCGCCGTACTGGTTGCAGTCGGCCTGGCCGAGGAAGCGGCCGTCCTCCAGGAACGAGACCGTGAACGCGCCGTCGCCCTCGGGCGGGGTGGGGGCGCCCCCGGCCGCGCGCAGCTCGACGAGCCGCCACTCGGGGCCGCGGAGCACGTCCGCCCCGCCCCCGGATTCTCCCTCGGGCTCACTCGTGACCTGGACGACGCGGACCTCGACGCCCGACGACGGCGCCCCGTTCGTGAGGACGGGGACCGCGGTGTCGGTCGTCCAGGTGAGGTCGCCCAGGGCGTCGCGGATCTCGGCGCGGACGACGTAGCGGTGGCGGGCGTCGACCCGGTCCGCGTCGTAGCGCAGCGTGAACGGGACGGGGACCGACACGCCCTCGGTCGAGATCGTCTCCTCGGCCAGCGTCTCCGCCGGCGCGTCGGCGCGGCTCACGTCGAGGAGCCGGACGACGACGGCGGCGTCGGGCGGCAGCGCGATGCGGGGGAGGTAGGTGACGGTCCCGGCCAGCTCGGACGTCGCCGCCCCGCCCGACGACCCCGTCGTTGCGCACCCGCCGAGCGCGAGCGCGAAGAGAGCGAACAGGAACGCTTTTGCAGAAGACGGAGCCATAGAAACAGCGCGGCAGAGGAGGCGGCGGACTCCCTACGAACGCGGGCCTGCACGAGAGGTTGTATCGATCCTTTGGATCGGGCGGGTAGGCCGCCTCTATCATTCGATCCCCACCCCCTCCTCCCGACTCTCCCCGGCCCCAGGCTCCGGCCTCCGCCCCGCCCGAGCCGCCCCGCCCGACGTTTCGCTCTTCGTGCCGGCACGGGCGCTCGTTCGTGTAGGCGTGGGGACCCCGAGCCCGCCCAGGAACACCCCCAGCCAACCCGACGCATGGAGCTCCGCCACCTCCGCTACTTCGTCGCCGTCGCCGAGGAGCTCCACTTTGGCCGGGCCGCCGCGCGGTCGTTCGTCGCCCAGCCGACGCTGAGCCAGCAGATCAAGACGTTCGAGGGCGAGGTCGGCGCGCGCCTGTTCGAGCGGTCGCCCCGCGTCTCGCTCACGCCCGTCGGCGCCGTCCTCCTGCCCCACGCGCGGCGCGTGCTGGACGAGGCCGCGTGTGCCGAGGCCGCCGTCCGGGCGGCGGCCGAGGGGCGGGCCGGCGCGCTCCGCGTGGGCTACGAGGCGCCGATCATGCGCGACGGCCTGGCCGAGTCGATCCGCGCCTTCCGGGCCGACGTGCCCGACGCCGGCCTCCACTTTTGGGAGGCCGGGAGCCGCGAGCAGGTCGAGGCCGTCCGCGAGGGCCGGGCCGACGCCGGCCTCGTGCTCCTGCCGGTCGACGAGCGGGGCGTCGAGGTCCGGGCGATTGCCGAGTCCCCCATTTTCGTGGTGATCCCCGAGGGGCACCGGCTGGCGGGCCGCGAGACGGTCGCGCTGGCCGAGCTGTCCGACGAGCCGCAGGTGGCGTGGGCGCGGGACCCGGCCCCCGAGGTGTACGACCAGTACCTCCGAGCGTGCGGGGCGGCCGGCTTCGTCCCGCGCGTCGTCCAGGAGGTCCGCCACGCCGAGAGCCTGCTCGGGCTCGTCGCCGCCGGCGTCGGCGTGGGGACGATGCACGCGGCCCGGGTCCAGCCGGGGTACCCCGGCGTGGCGTTCGCGCGGCTCGTCGAGCCCGCGCTCACGATCCGGACCGGCGCCGTGTGGCGGCGCGGCGACGGCTCGCCGCTGCTGGCCCGGTTCCTCGACGCCGTCCTCCGCCCCGCCCCGCCCCTCTAGCCGCCCCGCCCAGCGGGGCCGATGGGTTGTTTCCATCACGGCGATCGCCCCTGCCAATCGCCGCCCCGCCCGCGGGCCGCGTGAGGCGTTGGCGGGCGGGGCGGGGCGGTTTCGCCGGCCTCGGCGCCGGGGCGGGGCGGGGCGGCCGGGCGGGGACGCCGGGCGGGGAGCGCCGCGTGGAGAAAACCAGGAGACGCCGCCCCCGGTGAGGCCGTACCTACAGGGCCTGCTGGACCCCCCGCTCATGCGCGCCCTCGCCCTCTCGCTCCTCGCCCTGCTCCCCGCCGTCGCCGCCGCCCAAGGCGTGGGCGGGCCGGCCGCCGGCCCCGACTCGGCCGCCGCCCCGCCCCGCCCGGCCGGGGTGCTGGCCTCGGCGCTGGAGGCCCCGCCGCTGCCCGAGCCGGCGGCGCCCCCCGAGCCCATCACGTCGATGGGGATTCCGCCCACGTTCAAGCCCTACGCCGTGGGCGGGGCGGTCTGGGACCGCGAGGCCGGCGCCGCCGGCGGCGCCCTCACGGCCGGCGTCTACCGCGACCTCATCAACCCCATCGTCGGCGTCGGCGTCGCCCTCGAAGGGTCCGTCGGGTGGACGGGCGGCGACGAGGGCGGGGCGCGCGGGGCCGTCCGGCTGTTCGGGTCGGCGCCGTCGCTGGCGCTCCAGGTGGGCGGGGAGGTCCGGCTCGACGACCCGGAGTTGGACCTCGTGGTTTCGGTTCTTCCGCCGCTCCGGCGGAGCGGTCCGCTCGGGCAGGGCGGCGCGCTCCGCATCGACTGGATCCCGACGCGGGACCACTCCTTCCGGCTGGGCCTGAAGCTCCCCCTGGGCCAGCGGTGGCTGGGCGAGGCGCGCCCGCGGCACGTGGAGGCCGTGCTCCCGCGCGCGCCGCGCGCCGACCGGGAGGCCGCCCCGCCCACCCCGCCCGCGCCGGCCGTCGAGGCCGCGCTGCGCGAGGCGGCCGAGGGCGCGTTCTGGCTCACGGCCTTCAACACGGCCTTTCTCGACAACAGCGGCCGCGACGAGGCCGTCGGGCTGGAGGACTTCCGCCGCCAGCTCGTCGACTGGCGCGACTCGCTCGCGCAGCGGGGCGGGGCGGCCAAGAGCGCCTTCCCCACGTTCGCCGAGGCCGAGGACGGCTACCACGCTGGCGTCGAGCGGGCCTTCGCGCTCGCGCTCGGCGGGCGGGGCGGGGCGGCCGCGGCCGACGCGGCGCGGGCAGCCCTGCTCGACGAGGTGCTCATCCCCTACGACCGCCTGATCGGGCAGCCCAGGGAGAACGACTCGCTCCGCGGCCTCTTCCCCGCTGCCCAGGACCGCTTCGGCCGGTGGCTCGCCGACTCGTCGGGGGCCGACGCCGGCGCCCAGGCGCGGGCGCAGGACGCCTTCTCCCACCTCCTCGACATCGCCGAGTCCACGCGGGCCTGGCTCCTCGACCGCTGGCACGACGACGGGCGCAAGGTGTGGCTCCCGCTCCAGCTCGGGATGCGCCCCGAGGCGCACGACTCGCAGGACGAGCTGAACGAGATCGTCGGGCGGACGGTCGGGCGCCCGCTCACGACGGGCAACCTGGCCCTCCCCATCAACAACACGTGGTTCTACCGCGACCTCGTGGCCTCGCTCCACGACGCCGAGGACTACCACGTCCTCTGGGTCCACGACTTTGCCGGCTACGACGCCATCGGCCAGCCCGACACCGTCGCCTACCGGGTGACGACGGCCGGCTACCTCGACGCCCTCACCGAGTCCGTCCGGCGCTACGACGAGACGGGGCGGCTGCCGACGTTCCTCCTCTTCCTCGACGTCAAGAGCTACGCGACGACGGGGGGCGGGGTGTGGCTGAAGGTGCTCCAGGACCCGCTCCGCCGGCGGTTCTCGCTGCCCGGCGACCACCCCGAGATGGAGGACGGCGTGCGGCGGGCGCAGGACGCGCTCCGCGCGGCGGTCGCCGGGAGCGCGAGGCTCCAGCGCGAGGCGGCCGAGCGGGGCGGCGACGGCTGGATCCGCGACGTGGTGAAGGTCCACCTCAACATCACGTTCCCGGCTGACTTCTCCTTCCGCTCGTCGGAGCTCATCTCGTGGTGGCCGGACTGGACCAACTTCCTCCCCGACGAGCTCATGCGCGACCACCGGAAGGTGGCCTTCTACGACGTGACCGAGCGGGACCCCCGCCGCGGGCGGGGCGTGTTCGTGGGGACCGGCGTGGGCGAGCAGTACGCGTCGCCGACGTGGGAGGACCGCGGCGTGGTGGCGACCGGGCCGGCGCTCGTCGCGCTCAAGACGGCGGCGCGCGAGCTGCTGCTCTCGCAGGGCTTCGACGCCGACGAGATCCCGCCCCCGCTCCGCGCCGAGCCCTTCCCGCCGACCTACGACGCGCTCGTGGCCGAGCTGGACGCGGGCGGGGCGGACGCCCGCGCGATCAACGTCCACAACGAGGTGGGCTACGCACCCAAAGAGGCCACGGTCGCGCAGGCCACGCTCTACAACCTCATGCCGGCGGGGTGCGTGATCTACGTGCCGGACTCGCTCTGGCTCAGCGCGTTCTGGTCGGGCCAGCTTGTCGGCGCCGCCTTCCGCGGGTGCGCCGTGCGCGTGATCGCGCCGGCCTTCGCGAACGCGCCCTCGGCCTCGGCCCCGGTCATGGCCCGGAGCCGGGCGCTGATCGCGCGGATGCTCCTGATCCAGAACGAGATGGAGGACGTGTTCGCCGCGGCCGGCGGCGACTTCCGCGTCGGCCTCTACACGCGGACGTCCGAGGTGGACGACCTGGCCGGCCTGCTCCGCGAGGCGTCCTCGCAGTTCGAGCGGGGCGCGTTCCTGCGCGAGGAGTTCCCGTTCCCCCAGGACGTCTACGACCTGTTGCAGACCGTGCCCGACGAGCTCGACGAGGCCGGCGTCACGGTCCAGCCGCTCGTCACCGACGTCGTCGAGCGGCTCCCCAAGCTCCACCGGAAGACGCAGCTCCTGGGCATCGGCGCGGTGACGCGCCAGATCGCCCGCGAGATGGACGTCGAGACGGTCCGCGAGGGGCTCCGGGCGACCACGCTGGGCACGATGCTCGCCGACAGCGTCCGGGGCACAATGGCGACACGGGCGCAGGCGCAGTACCCGATGGTCGAGCGCGTGGCCCGACTCCGCCCCGCCCTCCGCGACAGCGCCGTCTTCTTCTCGCTCGTGGGGTCGATGAACAAGGACTCGCGGAGCATGATGCTCGACGGCGAGACGATGCACGTCGTGGGCGGCCCGTGGGCGATGGTCCACTACCCCGACTTCGCCCTCTTGCTCGGGCGGACGACGTGGATCGAGGAGCAGAGTCAGATCGACGAGCTCATCCCGCCCTACAGCGCGCTGGAACGCTGGCTGGGGCGGATCCTGCGCGAGGTGCTGTAGCGGGCGGGGCGGCCTCCACCCTCCCCCACCCCGCCCGCGGGCGGATTCCGCCCCGCCCCCATCCTGGGGGCGGGGCGGTCGGCGTTCAGGGCCGGGCGGCGGCCTCGCCCACCACGTCGTCCCACCGCCAGCCCGAGGCCTCGACGAGCCCCCAGAGCGCGCGCCGACGGTGGCTGGCCCACCCCGCCCCGGCGGCGAACGCGGCGGGCGGGGCGGTCGGGACGCCGGCCTCGGCGAGCGCGGCGAGGTCTGGGAGCGGCGGGTCGGCCGCGCTGGGCTCGACGGCCGTGTGGCCGAGGCTGGCGACGAACCCGTCGAGCGCGCGGCGGAGCGGCCGGAGCGTCGGCGGCGGCGGCGCAGCGTCGGGGGCCACGCCGGACTCCAGCAGCAGGAGCGCCTCGCTCAGCGCGGCCATCGACGGCGCCAGCGCCACGCGCCGCTCGGCGCTGCGGAAGTAGCGGAGCCCCGGGTACGCCTGGTGCCGCCGCCCGTGGTGCTCGATCATCTGGACCAGCGAGGGGACGTAGGAGCTCAGCGCGTCGAACCCGCTCCCCGACCAGTTTTGGCGGACGATGCCGTCGGGCGTCCCGCCGAGGTCGTCGACCACCCCGGCCAGCTGGCGCTCGGCGGTGACGGCCTGGAGCACCTGGAGCAGGTACGTCACGCCGAGCGTGATCAGCGCGAACCCCTGGAGTGACGCGACCGCCGTCAGGACCTCCCACTCGTCGCCGACGGGGACGTAGGTGCCGGTCCCGAGCGTCCACAGCACGAAGCCGACAAAGTAGATCCGCGTCCCCAGGTCGACGGGCGCCCGCGAGTCCGCGTCGACGACGACGGCGGGGTCGGCGCTGAACACGAGGAGCCACCCCGCCCACAGCCCGAGGAGCCACGCGAGCACAATGGCGGCGACGACGGTCGGCCCGATAAGCTCGACGGCGCGCGAGCGCGTGCCCGTGGGCATGGCGGCCAGCGAGAGCCGCCACAGCCCGTGGGCCACACGCGAGGTGACCGGCCCGCCGCCCCGCTGCGACAGGGCCGTTACGAGGGCGTCGGCCCAGATGACGGCGACGAGGGCGACGCCCGCGGCGAGGACCAACCCGTTCACGGGCGTCCGGGCGGGGCGGGGGATCGGGGGCGTTCGCCGGCGGAGAGTCGGTCCATGCCCAAAGCTAGCGCCGGCCGGGGCGGGGCGGCCGCAGGCTCCACCCCGCCCCGGCCGGGATTCCCCTACACCGCGGCCGCCGCCGGCCCCGCAGCCGAGCGGGGCGGCGGGCCGTAGCCTCGGGGCACTATGCTCAACCTTACGGCCGCCTTTCTCGCCGGCCTCCTCGGCAGCGCCCACTGCGTCGGCATGTGCGGGGGGTTCGTGGCCCTGCTCAGCGTGGGCGGCGGGCCGTCGGTCGCCGTGCGGCAGGCGGCGTACTTCGCGGGCAAAACGGCCACCTACGCCGCCTTCGGCGCCCTCGCGGGCGGCGTAGGCGCGCTCGTGACGGGCGCGCTGGGCGCCGTTTCGGGCGTGCTCTCGGTCGGGCTCGGCGTGGCGATGGTGCTCGTCGGGCTGGCCCTGTGCGGCGTCGCGTGGGGCGGGGCGCGGGCGCCGGGGCGCGGGGTGGCGACGCGGCTGGCGCCCGCGATCGGCCGGCTCGCGGGGTCGGGGTCGATGCCGGCGCTCGTGGCGCTGGGCGCGCTCAACGGGCTCCTCCCCTGCGGGCTCGTCTACGGCATGCTGGGCATGGCGGCCTCGACGGGGAGCGCGGGGGGCGGGGCGGCTACGATGGCCGTGTTCGGCCTAGCGACCGTGCCGGCGCTCGCGCTGACGGGCGTCCTGAGCCGCCGCCTGCGGCCGTCGGGCCGGCTCCGGCTGCAACGGCTGGCCGGCGTCCTCGTCGTCGTGATGGGGGCGCTGACGGTCGTGCGCGGCGCGGGCGCGCTCGCGCCGGAGGGCCACTCCGCCCACAGCGAGATGGTCCACGGCGTCGACCGCTAACCCGCGCTCCGACGGTCCACGGCCTCCACCCCGCTCCAGCGCCCTGGCTGCGCCGACGCCGCGCGGCGCCAGCGTTCTCGCCGAGAGCCGGGACGACGTCGGCACCGTTCGGGCGGGGCGGTCCGCGTCAGCCGCCCCGCAGCGACATCACGAACACGAAGGCGATGACGCCGATGACCAGGCCGGAGATGAGCATCCAGGTGATCACGCCCGCCATGGCCGTCGTGGTGACGGCGTCGGGGCGCTCGTGGAGCGGGACGAGGTCGAGCTCGCGCTCGCGGACGACGCGGGCGTAGTCCTGCTGCCTCTGCTGCGCGGCCAGCGCGGCGCTGAGGTCGGCGCGGAAGCGGTCGACGTCGTCTTCGCCGGCCGGGTAGAAGCGGCCGTACGGGCTCCACGGCGTCGCCGCCCCGCCCACGCGCGCCCGCGCGCGCCACAGGAGCTTGCGGCCGGCGGCCGGGACGAGGCCGGGGAGTTCGATCTCGGTCGCGCGGCCGGCGTCGAGCGACAGCACGTCGCGGTCGAACTCGGGGTGCGGCGAGAGCTCGACCTCGTACGAGTCGGCGCCGGGCACGTCGCGCCAGCGGAGCGCGACGACGACGGCGTCGACGATCTCGCCGCCCAGCGGGCCGATCAGCTGGGGCGGCGGGGCGTCGGCCGTGGGCACGCTGTCCCGCGTCGGCGCCCCGAAGCCGGGCACCGTCGACCAGTCGACGTCGGCGGCGCCGTCGAGCGCCTCGCCGGTCGCGTGGGGCCACACCGGGTCCGGCGGCGGCTCGGTGGCGCCGCCCTCCCCGCCGCCCCGCCCCGGCCCGCGCGCGTCGCGCTCGTTGTCGGCGGCGGCGGCCCCGGCCTCGACGGTGGCCTCGACGTCGGCCGCCGTGCCGGCGCGGAACCGGGCCGCCGTGCTCCACGCCCCGCCCGAGCGGCGGACCCACCACACGCAGTCGCCGGGCGGGAGCGCGTCGGCGACCTCGACCTCGGTGGCCGGCAGCGCGTCGAGCTCGACGAGCGGGTCGTCGGGCGCGTCGGCCGCGGCCACGCGCACGTCGAACGAGGCCGTCCCGGGCGGGGCGGTCCAGCGGAGGACCGCCGCGTCGAGCGGGACGACGGCGCCGTCGATGGGGGCCGTGGGTGTGGGCGGGGCGGCGGCGGCAGAGGGCTTAGGCATCGGGCGGGGGGGATGGGGCTCCGTCGGTCGGAGCCTCTTCGTCGTCGAGGAGGACACGGAGGGCCGGCGTCTCGACGTCGTCGAACTGGCCGTCGCGGACGGCCCACCGGAAGGCGGCGACGCCGCCCAGCGCCAGCGCGAGCGCCAGCGGGACCAGGACGTAGAGGACGTTCACGACGGGCGGGGTGAGGCGTCGGCCAGGGCGGCCGGGCGGGGCGGAGCGGCCAATCGGGATGGGCCGTCCGGCCGGGGCGGGGCGGGGCGGTCACCAGCCGGGGCGGGGCGGGCGGCGAACGAGGGCTGGAGGAGCGCGAGCCCGACGACGGCCAGCGACGAAATCGGCATGGCGGCCGCAGCCACGAGCGGCGTCACGAGCCCGGCGACGGCCGCCGCCGCCCCGACCGCGTTGTAGCCCAGCGAGAGCGCGAGCAGGCGGCGGACGGTCCGCATGGCCTGCTCCGCCCCGCCCAGCGCGTCGACGAGCGGGGCCACGCCGCGGCGCGTGAGGAACAGGTCGGCGGCCACGAGCGCGGCCGTCGTGCCCCCGCCCACGGCCGCGCCGACGTCGGCCTGGCGGAGCGCGGCGGCGTCGTTGACGCCGTCGCCCACCATGAGGACCACGCCGCCCGCGTCCTGGAGCGCGGCGACGGCCTCGCGCTTGGCCTCGGGCGAGACGCCGCCCCGCGCGCTCTCGACGCCCAGCCGGCCGGCCACGGCGGCGACCGTCCGCGCGTCGTCGCCGGACAGGATGTGGACGGCCTTGCCCTCGGCCTGGAGCCCGGCCACGAGGTCGGCGGCCTCGGCCCGGAGCCGGTCGCCCACGGCGAGCACGGCGGCCGGCGCGCCGTCGACGGCCACGGCGACCGGCGTGTGGCCGGCCTCGGCCCACGCCGCGAGCGCCCTGCGCCACCGCGCCGGGAGCGGAGCGGAGAGCGCCTCGACCCAGTCGGGCCGCCCGACGGCGACGGCCGCCCCGCCCACGCGGCCGCGCACGCCCTGACCGGCCACGGCTTCAATGTCGGTCACGGGCTCCGGCCCCACGCCGCGCGCCCGCACGATCGCCTCGGCGACCGGGTGCGTCGCGTGCGCGTCGAGCGCCGCCGCGAGGTCGAGCGCCGCCCCGCTCCCCTCCCACTCGGCCAGCTCCATGCGCCCCTCGGTGAGCGTGCCCGTCTTGTCGAGGACGACCGTGTCGACCTCGGTCAGCCGCTGCACGGCGGCGTCGGACTTGACGAAGATGCCGGCGCGGGCGGCGCGGCCCGACGCCACGGCGAGCGCGAGCGGCGTCGCCATGCCGAGCGCGCACGGGCACGTCACGACGAGGAGCGCGACGAGGTGCGCCGGCATCTGCGCCGGGTCCAGCCACAGCCACAGGCCGGCCGTGAGCACCGCCAGCCCCAGGACCGTCAGCACGAAAAAGCCCCCGATCCGGTCGGCCCACAGCACGACCGGCGCGCGCCGCACCTCGCCCCGCTCGACCCACGCCAGGAGCCGCCCCACGCGCGTCGCCTCGCCGACGGCCGTCGCGCGCACGCGGAGCGGGGCGGTCAGGTTCGTCGTGCCGGCCTCGACCGGCGCGCCCTCGTCCACCGGCTCCGGCCGGGCCTCGCCCGTCAGCGCCGCCCGGTCGAGCCGGCTCGCGCCCGTCGTGACGACGCCGTCGACTGGGACGACCTCGCCGGCCGGGACCTCGACCGTGTCGCCCGGGCGCACGTCGTCCAGGTCTACGACGGCCACCGCCCCGCCCGGCCCGACGCGGCGGGCCACGCGCGGGACGAGGGCCAGGAGCCGGTCGGACGCCTCGCCGGCCAGGCGCCGGCTGCGGAGCTGGAGCCACCGCGCCGTCAGGAGCGCGGCGATGAGGACGGCGACCGAGTCGAACCAGACCTCGCCCCGCCCCGTGACCGTCGCCCACGCGCTGTGCCCGGCGCCGACGGCGATCCCGAGCGCGATCGGCGTGTCGAGGTGGAGGTGGCGGAGCGACCGCGCCCGCCACGCGGCCCGCGCCGACGCCCACGCGCGGCGGAAAAACGGCGCGGCGCCGTAGCCCACCGCGGGGACCATCAGCGCGAGGCTGAACCACCGCGCGGCCGTCGCCAGCCCGCCCCGCTCGGCGCCCAGCCCGCTGTAGAGCGCGAACGCGACGAGCATGATGTTGCCGGCCAGCGCCCACGCCACGCCCATACGCACGAGCAGCGACCGCTCGGCCGCGCTCGCCTCCCCGGCCTCGGGCCGCGACGGGCGCACGGCGTAGCCGAACCGGGCCAGCCACCGCGCCACGTCGCCCAGGCGCACGCGGTCCGGGTCGAACGTGAGCGAGAGCCGCGCGCGCGGGAGGTCCAGCCGCGCCGCCGAGACGCCGTCGACCTCGTACGGGAGCCGCTCGACGAGCCACACGCACGCCGCGCAGTGGACGCCGTCGACGAACAGGTCGACCGCCCGGCCGCCCTCGGCGGGCCGCGTCGAGCCGTCGAGGAACTCGGGCCGGTCGAGCTCGGCGAGCGCGAGGGCCTCGGGCGCCTGCGGCCGCCCCGCCGGCCGCGCCGACGGCGCCACGGTGCGGAGCCGGTCGTACGTCTCGCCCAGGCCCGACGCCGCGAGCACGTCGCGGACCGTGGCGCACCCGGTGCAGCAGCACGCCTCGCCCGCGGCCGTCCGGGCGGGGCGGCGCCCGACGGGCAGCCCGCAGTGCGCGCACGGCGCCTCGGGCGACACGGCGCCCTCGGGCGGGGCGGCCGGAACCGACGGGGGCGGGGCGGGCACGGTCACCGGGGCGGGGCGGTCGCGGCAGGAGGTTCGGCCAGTCGCACGCCGCCGTCGGACCGCGCGGCGACGAAGGTCGCGGCGGCCATCGTGATGCTGATGGCGAGCAGGAACACGATAAAGGCGGGCCACGCGATGTGCGAGGGCACGAGCGGCGGCCGGCGGTCGGGGTCAGTCATGGCGGGGCGGGCGGGGCGGTCCGTCAGGGGTCCGGGGCGAGAGGGTCGGTCTGCACGTTCGTGCTACGGATCCACCGGCTCGCTGACCGACCGGCTCACGGATTCGACGGCGGCGGGCGGGTCGGGCGGGGTGATCGTGTCGGCGTCCTCGTCGCGGACGAACCGCGCGAGCAGCCCGCACGCGAGCAGGACCACGAGGACGGCCAGGCACCCGACGGCCAGGTTCCGCGGCCGCGCCGCGCCGTGCGTGCGGACGTGTTGGTTCTCGGGCTTCATCGGCTGGGGCCGAGCAGCGTGAACGGGACGACCTCGACGGTCCCGTCGTCGAACGTCACGCGGACGACGGCGGCGACCTCGGCGGCGCCCTCGAACGCCGCGCGCGGGACGACGACGAAGCCCTCGGCGCGGACCTGCTGCTGGGGCTCGACCGGGACCGGCTGCGCCGCGCCCAGCCGGACCGCCCCGCCCTCGGGCGTCAGGAGGTCGACGCGGAACGCCGACGCCGTCGCCGTCTGGTTGCGGACGCGGACGCGGATCTGGTTGCCGACCGTGCCGTCGGCCAGCTCGATAAACGGCTGCCCCACGCCCCGCCCGACGCCCACGTCGTAGGCGCGGCGCGTGGTGAGGGCGACCGTAAAGACCGTCGCCACGGCGACGAGCAGGAGCCCGTAGGCCGCCGTGCGCGCGCGGAACACGCGCGTCGGCTTGCCCTCGATGGCGTTTTCGGACGTGTACCGGATGAGCCCGCGCGGGAGGTCGACGGCGTCCATGATCGAGTCGCACGCGTCGATGCACTGCGTGCACGCGATGCACTCCATCTGGAGCCCCTCGCGGATGTCGATGCCCGTCGGGCACGTCCGCACGCAGGACCCGCAGTCGATGCAGTCGCCCAGCGGCGGCTTCTCGCCCGCCTTCTCCTGCGCGATGGCCTTTTTGCCGCGCTTGGCGCGGGGCTCGCCCCGGCTCGGGTCGTACGAGACGATCATCGAGTCGGGGTCGAGCAGGATCGACTGGAACCGGCCGTAGGGGCACGTGATCGTGCACATCTGCTCGCGGAAGTACCCGAAGTCGAAGAGCACGAGCCCGGTCGTGGCCGCGGCGAGCACGAAGTAGCCCCAGTGCTCGGTCGGCGGGCCGGTCATCCAGGTGACGAGCCGGTCCCAACCCACGAAGTAGGCCGTGAAAGTGTGGGCCAGGAGCGCCGAGGCGGCGACGTAGACGGCCCACTTGCCCGCCTTCCGCCACGCCTTGTCCAACGTCCACGGACCGGCGTCGCGTCGCGCGCGGACGTGCTCGGCGCCCTCGAAAAAGCGCTCGACGGGCCGGTAGAAAAACTCGAGGTAGACGGTCTGCGGGCAGGCCCACCCGCACCACACGCGGCCCAGGAGGGCCGTGACGAGCGCGACCGACACCAGGATCGCGATCCCCACGAGGAGCAGGAGGAAGGTGTCGGTCGGGTAGAACGTGAACCCGAAGAACGTGAACTCGCGCGCGGCCACGTCGAGGAGCACGGCCGGCTTGCCCGCGATCCGAACGATCGGGAGCGAGACGAAAAACACGATGAGCGCCCACCCGACGACGAGCCGCCGCTGCCAGAACCGGCCCCTCGACGGGACCGGGTAGAGCCAGCGCCGCGAGCCGTCGTTGCGGAGCGTGGAGAGGACCTCCTCCGGGCTGTCGAGGATGCCGACGTCGGCGGTGGGGATGAACGAGGACACGGGCGGTGGAAAGGGGACCCCAAAGGTCTCTCCCGCCCCGCCCCGCGGGCGCCGGTGGACCGAGCGGGGCGGGGTGGGCAGGACGCGGGCGGCCGTGTGGGGCGCGCCCCTACGCGCCGCCGGCCGGCCCGCCCGGGAGGAGGCGCGGGGGCGGGGCGGTTCGGAGGCAGCACCGGGCACGCCGCCCCGAAGGCCCGCCCGTGGCACTCCTAATGCTGCATCGCGGCGTCTCTGACGGGTGGCGGCCCGCATTCCGTATCGCGTGTTGCATGTCCCGGTCATCAGGACACGCAACACGCGATACGCGGCACCCGAGCGAAGCCGTCAACAATCGCGCGGCGCTCCACTAGAGGGTCGCCGTCGCCGGCTCGCCCTCCGGCGCCTTCGCGCCGGGCGGGTCGGTGCCCTGGAGCGCGTACACGTAGGCCAGCACCTGCGCGCGGGCCTCCTCGTCGAGCTGGTCCTTCATGGGCGGCATCCCCTGGGCCGGGAAGCCCTCGGCGATCGACGTCCAGATCTGCTCGACGTCGGCCCCGTGGATCCAGTAGTCGTCGGTGAGGTTGGGGCCGATGACGCCCTGGCCGGCGTCGCCGTGGCACGCGGCGCAGATGGCGGCAAAGTCGGCGGCGCCGGCCTCGGCCATCTGGGCGTCGGCGGCGTACTCGCGGAGCGCGCCCGCGTCGGTCTTGAACGAGGGGCCGGTCGCGGCGTAGACCGCGCGGACCTCCTCGAGGCGCGCCCCGGCCTGGGCGTAGTCGTCGCCGTAGTCGTTGATCCAGTCGAACACGTGGACGCCCAGCATGTAGATCGGCGCGAACACGATGCCGGCCCAGAACAGCGCGACCCACCACCCGGGCATTGGGTTGTCGTACTCGCGGATGCCGTCGTAGGTGTGGCCCTGGATCACGCGGTCGACGGCGTCCTCGCCGATGACGCCCTCGGGGAGCTCGGGGGCGCCCGGCTTGCGGAGCGGGGAGTCGGGGTCGGGCGCGGTCTCGGACAGCGCGTTGTCTCCGACGGCCCCCTCGGGGACGGCGTCGGACGGGGGCGGGGTGGGCTCAGGCATGGTCGGTCTCCTCGGCGGTGCCGTTGCGCGGGGGCTCGGGGTAGAACTCGGCGGCGTCGTCGAGCGGCTGGCGCTTGATCTCCTCGCGCGTCCGCTTCGAGAGCGTGAACGCGTACACGACGACGAGCAGGAAGGCCACGACGAAGGCCACGACGGCGACCTCGGCGAGGGCGCCGGTCTGCAAGGCGCGGACGGTCTCTTTCCACATGGCGCGGCTAGGGGGCGGGGTCGGGGATGGGGTCGGGGTCCTCGAGCACGGGCGGCCGGCGCTCGGGCGGCAGCACGGTCTGCTCGATCTCGCGGACCTCGTGGGCCTCGAGCTCCGTCTCGCCCCGGTCGAGGTCGGGGTCGAGCGCGCGGGCGCGGTCGACGCCCAGGCGCTGGAGGTAGGCCACGACCGCCATGATCTCGCGGTCCGACAGCCCCTCCGGCCCGCCCTGGCTCTCGACCTCGGCCGCGATGGCCTCGGCCTGGGCGTGGGCGAGGGCCGCGGCGTTCTCGATCTCGGCGTCGGTGTAGGGCACGCCCAGCCGCCGGAGCCCGCGCATGTTGCCCGCGACGTCGTCGAGGTCGAGCCGCTTCGTGAGCATGTGCGGGTAGGGCGGCATGATCGAGCGCGGGCTCGTGTTCCGCGGGTTGTCCATGTGCCGGACGTGCCACAGGTGGGGGTACTTGCCGCCGACGCGGGCGAGGTCGGGGCCGGTCCGCTTCGAGCCCCACAGGTGCGGCGTCTCGTAGGCGCCCTCCTCGGGGACCGAGTACGGCCCGTAGCGGATGACCTCGTCCTGGAACGGCCGGATTTGCTGGCTGTGGCAGTTGTTGCAGCCCTCGGCGATGTAGACGTCGCGGCCGACCAGCTCGAGCGGCGTGTACGGCTCGAGCGTGGCGAGCGGCTCGACCGCCCCGCCCACGAGGAACAGCGGGGCAAACTCGACGACGGTCCCCACGAGGATGGCGACGGTCGTGAGCACGGTAAAGACGAGGGGCCACCCTTCGAGGCGGCGGTGGGCGCCGTTGGCCCGGAAAAAGCGTTTCATGTCGGAGGGGGCGGGGCGGGGCGGCGGGCCACAGGCTCCACCCCGCCCACGAGGGCGGGGCGGGCGGGTGGGCTAGGCGAGGGCGGGCGTGCCGCCGGCCTGCCCGTCGCCGCCGGCGCCCACGCGGCGCGGGACGGCCACGGCCGGGTCGGGCAGCTGGTCCGGCGCCCGCCGCGTGGTCATGAACAGGTTGAACAGCATGAGCACCACCCCGCCCAGGTACATCAGCCCACCGATAAGGCGCACCCAGTACATCGGGATCACCTGGACCACGGACTCGACGAAGTCGGGGTAGAGCAGGCGGCCGGCGTCGTCGTAGGCCCGCCACATGAGGCCCTGCGTGATCCCCGACGTGTACATGGCCAGGATGTAGAGGAGGATGCCGACGGTCCCGATCCAGAAGTGCCAGTTGGCCAGCTTCTGGCTCCACAGCGGCGTCCGCCACAGGCGCGGGACGAGCCAGTAGATCATCCCGAAGGTCATGAACCCGTTCCACCCGAGGGCGCCCGAGTGGACGTGCGCGATGTTCCAGTCGGTGTAGTGGCTGAGCGCGTTGACCGTCTTCACGCTCAGCGCCGGCCCCTCGAACGTGGCCATGCCGTAGAACGTGATCCCGACCACGAACATCTTGAGCACGACCGAGTCGCGGAGCTTGTACCACGCGCCGCGGAGCGTGAACAGGCCGTTGATCATGCCGCCCCACGACGGCATCCACAGCATGACGCTAAAGACCATCCCCAGCGTCGCCGCCCACTCGGGCACCGACGTGTACTGGAGGTGGTGCGGGCCGGCCCAGATGTAGATGAACACGAGCGACCAGAAGTGGACGATCGAGAGCCGGTACGAGAACACGGGCCGCTCCGCTGCCTTCGGCAGGAAGTAGTACATGAGCCCCAGGAAGGGCGTCGTGAGGAAGAAGGCGACCGCGTTGTGGCCGTACCACCACTGCACGAGCGCGTCCTGGATCCCCATGTAGATGGGGTAGCTCTTGAACATCCCCACGGGGAGCGCCAGCGAGTTCCCGATGTGGAGCACGGCGATCGTCACGATCGTCGCGATGTAGAACCACAGCGCGACGTACATGTGCTTTACGCGCCGCCGCCAGAGCGTCCCGAAAAAGTTGACGGCGAACACGACCCAGATCACGGTGATCGCGATGTCGATGGGCCACTCGAGCTCGGCGTACTCCTTCGAGGTGTTGAACCCCATCGGCAGCGTGATGGCCGCCGACACGATGATGGCCTGCCACCCCCAGAAGTGGATGCGGCTCATGGCGTCCGAGAACATCCGCGCCTTGCACAGCCGCTGCGTGCTGTAGTAGATGGCCGCGAAGATCGAGTTGCCGGCGAAGGCGAAGATGACCGCGTTCGTGTGCAGCGGCCGCAACCGCCCGAACGAGAGGTACTCGCCCAGGTTGGCCTCGGGGAACGGGAGCTGGAGCGCGATGAGCGCGCCGACGAGCATCCCGACGAGCCCCCAGATGGACGTCGCGATGACGAACCACCGGACGATCTGGTCGTCGTAGGTGAACACCTCGAACCGGGCCGAACGGTCGGCTTCGGCGGTCGAGGGGGCCGCCGGCGCGGCGGAGGACGCGGGTCCCGCGGGCGGGATCTGAGACATCGGGGGCGGGGACGGGTGACGGCCCAAGGTGACCGCGGGCGGGGTGGCGGGGCGGCGGCGGCTCCCGTCCCCGCTCGCCGTCCACGCCCGGCGCGTCGTGTGGGGGCGGCCCCTACGCCGACCGCCCCGCCCGGGCGCGCGAGCGTTGGGCGGGGCGGCGGGAGGCGGGGCGGGGCTTGGGCGCTCACCCGCTGAGGGCACTTCCTCTTCTCCTCTCTTCCTCCCCAACCGGGCGGGGCGGCCAAAGCCGGGTCAGCGGGCGGGGCGGACGACGAGGACGGGGCACCGGACCTGGCGGAGCGTGGCCTCGGCGACGCTCCCGAACACGGCACGCGCCAACCCGCCCCGCCCGTGCGTGCCCATGACCACGGCGCCGGCGTCCTCGGCGTGGCGGGCGATCTCGGCGGCCGGGTCGCCCTCGGCCAGGTGCGCGGCCACGTCGCCGGCGCCCGCGTCGCGCGCGAACGCCCGGAGCGCCTCGGACGAAGGCGGGTCGCCCTCGGCGTCCGCGTGCGCCAAGCCGTCAGCGACGTGGAGCACCTCGATCGCGGCGCCGTAGAGGTCGGCGAGCGACCGCGCCACGGCGAGCGCCCGGGCGCTGTGGTCGGAAAAGTCGACGGGGACCAGGACCGGGCGCTCGGCACCGGGCGTCCGGTCGGGGCTCCGGTTGGGGACGACGAGGGCGGGGCACGCCGAGCGGCGCACGACGGTCTCGGCCACGCTCCCCAGCCGGAACCGCTGGACGCCCTGCCGGCCGCTCGTCCCCAGGACGACCGTGCCCGCGCCTACGTCGTCCGCGTAGCGCACGACCTCGGCGGCCGGGTCCGAGCCGCGGGCGACGGCGATGTGAGGCGCGATCTCGGCGCAGGCGCCGGCCCCGAGGGCGCGGTCGACCGTCACCTCGACGACGGCGCGGACGGCGGCCTCGGGGTCGCTCGGCGCCCGGTACACGTCGGGGGCGTCGGGCGGCCGCGCGGTGACGAGGTGGAGCGTCCCCCCCGCCCGAGCGGCCAGGTCGACGGCGGCGACGAGGGCGGGTTCGGACTCGGGGGCGAGGTCGAAGGCGAGGACGACGGGCGCAAGGTCGGGCATAGGGCGGCGGCGGGCGGGGCGGCAACGTCGGCGCCACCGGCCCGCGCCGCCGCGCGCCGCGCCCGCGGCCTCGCGTGGTCCGCGCCCCAACTCGCGTGGCGGGGCGGCCCCTACGCCGGCCGCCCCGCCCGGGCGTCCGCCCCGCCCTCAACGCCAACCGCCCCGCCCGGGCGTGCGGGCGCCGGGCGGGGCGGCCCTCGAACCGAGGCGGGGTCTCCCCCGCCCCGTCAGGCCGCGTCGGTGGGCCGGACCACGATCCGCTCGCGCGTGCCGTCGGGGCCGACCACGTCGAGCGCCCACGGCCCCGGCGCCTCCGGGTCGAGCGCGGCGTCGAGCGTCCACGCGCCGGCCTCGGAGCGGACGGCGAACGGCCGCGCGACGCGGTGCTCGGCGCCCTCCGCCATCACGTCGATCGCGTCCTCGCGCGGGTCGTACGTGATGCCGACGAGCGGGACGGCCTGCAAGACCGGGCCGGCCGCGTCCGGCGAGACGACGTCGACCGAGACCTCGTGGGGCGACCCGGCCGCCCGCCGCGACAAGGCGTCGAACAGGTCGGGCCAGTCGGCGCGCGGGACGGCCAGGGGCGGGGCGGCCTCGGCGCGGGCGCCCCCCGCGCCCCCGATGCGGAGCGTGAGGACCGGGCACGGCGCGCGGCGGGCGACCTCCTCGGCCACGCTCCCCAACAGCCACCGGCTCAGCCCGCGGCGGCCGTGGCTGGCCTGGACCACGAGCCCGGCGCCCAGTTCGGCGGCCGCGTCGAGGACGGCGTGCGCGGCGATCCCGTGGCGGACCTCGACGTCGACCGGCACCGGGCCGTCGGCGTAGGGCGCGACCCAGCGGCGGAGCGTGCCCGTGACGCGGTCGTTGAGCGCCGCCAGGTCGACGGCCCCGAACGTCATGCCGTAGGGGGCCGGCACCTGGACCGGCTCGACCACGTGGAGCGCCACGACGCGCGTCCCGCGCTCCTCGGCCAGCGCGACCGCCGTCTCCAGCGCGAGGTCCGAGGCCGACTCGAAGGCGAGCGGGGCCAGGACCGGGCCGCCCCGCTCGGCGTCGGCCTCCGGCCCGACCGTGAGCACGGGGCAGTCGGCCTGGCGGAGCACGTCCTCGGCCGTCGAGCCCAGCGTCAGCCGGTTCCAGCCCGACCGGCCGTGCGAGCCCATCACCACGACGTCGGCGTCGACCTCGCCCGCGTAGCGGACGATGGCGTCGGCGGCCGTGGGCGCGCGGCGCGTGGCCTCGACGACGCCGTCGGCCTCGGCCGTGGAGTCGGTGCCCGACGGGTCCGCGAGGGCCGGCGGGATGATCTGGACGCGGAGCACGTGGAGCGTGGCCCCGTGGCGCTCGGCCAGGCGCTCGGCGAGCGGGCGGGCCGCCTCGGCGGCCGGCGAGTCGTCGGTCGGGAACAGGACGGTCTGGACGTGGAACCGGAAGGACGACATGGATCGGAGAGGAGAGAGAGGAAAAAAGCGCCCGCCCCGCCCTCGGAGCGGGCGGGCGGGGCGGGCTAGTCCGAGGCGAGCGTCGGGCGGGGCGGGGCGGCGCCCAGCCGCTCGGTCTGCTTGAGCGTGAGGACCGGGCAGGGAGCGCGGCGGAGCGACGCCTCGGCCACGCTCCCGATGACGGCGTGGGCGATGCCCGTGCGCCCGTGCGTGCCCAGGACGAGGGCGCCGGCGCCCCGCTCGGCCGCCCACGCCGGGACCGCCCGCGACGGCGCCCCGCGCACGACGTGGAGGGCCGCCGGCTCCGGGCCGGGCACCGACCGGGCAAACTCGGCCAGCCGCTCGCGGACCTCGGCGTCCGAGTCCGCCCCGGCGCCGCGGGCGGGGCGGCGCGCGTGGACGAGCTCGACGGCCGCCCCGTAGAGCTCGGCCAGCGCGTAGCCCGCGGCGAGCGCCGTCCGGCTCCGCTCCGAAAAGTCGACGGCGACCACGACCGGCGCCTCGGGCGACGGGGGCGGGGCGGCGCCCCGCGACGGGACCGTCAGGACCGGGCACGGCGCCGCCGCCACGACGGCCTCAGCCACGCTCCCCAGCAGGAGCCGAGCCACCCCGCCCCGCCCGTGCGTGCCGACCACGAGGAGGTCGGCGCCGGCCTCGGCCGCGTAGCGCAGGACGGCCGCCGGCGCCGTCACGTCGCGGACCACGGCGACCGTCGGACCGAGCCGGTCCAGCGCCTGGGGGCCGTCCAGCCCCAGGGCGTCGGCGGCGAACCGCTCGACGCGGACGCGGAGCGCGCTCGACGGCGAGGCGTCGGGGGCGCCGTCGCCCGACGACCGGAACAGGACGTCGGCGTGGAGCAGGTGGAGCGTAGCGCCCGACCGCTCGGCGAGGTCGGACGCTCGCACGAGGGCGGCCTCCGAACCGGGCGAGAGGTCGAGGGCGACGACGACAGTGCGGAGGTGGAGCATAGGCGGGGCGGCGGTCCACAGGCGGATCGGCCTGGAGCGAGGATCGGTGCGCGTCGCCGTCCGCCCTGCCGGACGGCGGCGGCCGGTCGGGGCGGCCCGCCCCGCCCCAGAGTGCGGGGGCCGCCCCTACAGACGGGCTCCACACGCGGGCTCTATACGTGCGGGCTCTACGCGTAGGGCGGGGCGGCGGCCTCGTAGCTCCGGCCGTCGACGTCGGCCGCGTCGAGCGGGCCGGGCGCGGCCGACCGCCGGGCGACGAGCACGGGGCACCGCGCCCGCCGCGCGACGCCCTCGGCGACGCTCCCGAGCAGCCGGTCGAACACGGGCCGCTCGGCGTGGGGGCCGACCAGGATGAGGTCGTCGCCCAGCGCCTCGGCCACGCGCGCGACCGTCCGGGCCGCCTTGCCGCGCTCGATGTAGCGGGCCACGGGCACGCCCGGCACCTCGGCGGCGACGTCGTCTGCCAGCTCGTGGAGGGCGACCTCGGCCCGCTCGCGGATCGTGGGGGCCACGTCGACGAGGGTCTCGTCGAGCCAGCGGAGCGGGTGCGGGAGCGGCTCCAGGACGTGGACGAGGTCGACGCCCTCGGCGCCCAGGTCGCGGGCGAGGCGGAGGGCGACGAGGGCCAGCGGCCGCGACGCCGACGAAAAGTCGACGGGCGCGAGGACGCGGCGGGGCGGGGCGGCCGAAAACGGCGCCTCGTCGCGGTGGGGCACGAGGAGCACGTCGCACGGGGCCGTCTGGACGACCTCGCCGGCGACGGAGCCCAGGACGTGGCGCCGGGGCCGCCGGCCGCACGTGCCCATCACCACCAGCCCCGCCTCGACGTCCCGGACGTAGCCCAGGACGTCGGCGGCCGGCACGTTGCCGTGGCGGACCGCCAGCACGACCTCGCCCTCGGCGCCGGCCTCCGCGACGACGGCTCGCAGCGCCGCCTGCGCGCGGGCTGCCTCGTCGGCCTCCTCCTCGCCCGCCGTCAGCGCCTCGCTGTCCGCCTCGAACCGCCCGGCGTCCGGCCACGCGACGACGTGGAGGAGGTGGACGGGTGCGCCGGTCGCCCGCGACATGCGCAGCGCGTAGCGCAGCGCCTCGGCGGCGGCAGCGGACAGGTCGGTGGGGACGACGAGGGGCGGGGTGGGCACGGGGCGGGGTGGCAGCGTTCCAGCCAACGTGCGACCGCGAGCCGGGCGCGGCCGCCGGGCCGCCCCGCCCCCGCGCGCCGGGCGGCGCCCCACGCGGCCGGCTCGTGGCGAGGCCGCGCCCCACAGGCCACCCCGGAGACGAACGCCCGCCGCCGCCCGCCCTCCCCTACACCGGGCGGGGCGGAACCGTCGTACGCTGCGGGCCACCCCGCCCCCGCCGCCATGCCGCCGCTCGCCGTCCAGCGCATCCTGTTCCCGACCGACTTCTCGGCCGCCGCCGAGGGCGCCTACCGCCACGCGGCCTGGCTCGCCGACCGGTTCGGGGCCGAGCTCCACGTGCTCCACGTCGTCGAGGACGAGTCCGCCCCGCCCCGCGACTGGCCCGACGTGGCCGGCACGGGCCACGTCCGTGTCTCGCTGGCCGACGTGAGCGAAGACCTCGGGCTCCCGGCGCCGGCCGCCGAGGACCACGCCCCGTACGACGAGATCGAGGTCGTCGAGGCCGAGGTCGTCGGCCGGGCCGTGCCCGAGGCCGTCCTCGACTACGCCCGCGACGAGGAGGTCGACCTCGTGGTGATGGGCACGCACGGGCGCCGCGGCTGGCGGCGCGGCGTGCTCGGGAGCGCGGCCGAGGCCGTCGCCCGGCGCGCCCCGTGCCCCGTCCTCACCGTCCGCCCGCTCGACGCGCCCGGCCAGGGCGAGTGGCCGCCGAGCCGCGTGCTCCTGGCCGCCGATGAGCTCCCCGCCCGCGGCGACCACGCCGCCCCCGTCCCGCTGGCCGCCCGGTGGGCCGCGCGCCTAGCCGTGGCCTACCACGCCCCGCTCGAGATCGTCCACGTGACGACCCCGTCCCGGCTCTCGCTCGGCCTCCCCGACGAGCTGGCCCGCGTCCAGGCGCGCGAGCGCGAGGCGCTCCTCACGCTGGCCGAGGCGCTCCGGGCCGAGGCCGAGGCCGAACTGCCCGTCGGCGTCGCCGTTCGCTCCGGCGACCCGGCCGCCGCCGTCCGCGCCGCCGCCGAAGAGACGCGGGCGCACCTGCTCGTCGTGGGCACGCATGGGCGGGGCGGGGCGGGGCGGGCGCTCTTGGGGAGCGTGGCCGAGACGCTCGTGCGGACGGCCCCGTGCCCGGTCCTCGTCGCCCGCGACGCGCTCGCGGACGCCGACCGGCCGGCCGCGGACGCCCGCGAGGCCCGGTCGTGAGGCGCCTCCTCGCCCTGCTCGTGGCCCTCGCCGCGTGCGGCCCCCGCCCCGCCCGAGGCCAGCCTGCCTGAAGCCACCCCGCCCGAGGCCGCGGCGCCCCCGGTCCACGTCGACGGCGCCGCGTCGGCCGTGCTCGCCGGCGTCTGGGAGGGGACGTACGAGAGCTACGACACCGGCCGCGTGGGCGACGTCTACTTCGCGCTCTCCGACGACGGCGCCCAGGCCGCCGGTGAGGTCGCGATGGTCCCCCGCGGAGCGACGGTCGACGTCCGCCGCGAGGGCGCGGGCGGCTGGCAGTGGCAGGGCGTCGAGCGGCCCCAGGTGCTGACGATCCGGTTTGTCCGCCTCCCCGACGAGGGCGCGCCTGGCGGAGGCGCGGGACGCGAGATCGTCGGCGAGCTCGACCCGTACCCCGACCCCGACTGCGGGTGCACGCTGCAAACGACGTTCCGGGGCGAGGTCGGCGGCGACGTCATCAACGGCACGTTCGCGTCCGAGGCCGAGCACGGCGGCCACACCGCCGAGGGCACCTGGTACGCCGCCCGGCGCTGACGCGGGCGGGGCGGTTCGGGAGTGTGGGGCGAGCCCCGGCACGGCCGGCGGGGTCCGCCGCGCGCCCGGCTCGGCCAGACGAGCGCAGGGGGCGGGGCGGCGGGGCGCTACCCTCGGGGGTGCCCCTCCCTCCCCGCCATGCCCGACGCCCCTGACCACCGCCCGACCGACGCCGACATCGAGGAGATCCTCGAACACGCCGTCCGCGCGCCGAGCCTGCTGAACTCCCAGCCCTGGCGGTTCGTCGTCGGCGACGGGACGGTCCGCCTCTACGCCGACCGCGCCCGCCAGCTTTCGGCGCTCGACCCCGACGGCCGCGAGCTGACGATGAGCTGCGGGGCCGCCCTCCTCTACCTGCGCGTCGCGGCCTGGCACTTCGGGTGGGAGCCGCTCGTGGACGCGCTCCCCGACGACGCGGGCCTGCTCGCCACGGTCACGTTCCGCCCCGCCCCCTCGCCCTCGGGCGACGACCGGCCGTTCCGGGCGCTGGCGCTCCGCCACACGAACCGGCTCCCGTTCGAGGACGAGCCCGTCCCGTTCGGCGTCCCGTCCGAGCTGGCCGGGGCCGTGGCGACCGAGGGCGCGGCGCTCTACGTGTTCGACGACGAGGACGGAAAAGACGCCCTCGCGCGCCTCGTGGAAGAGGGCGTGGCGGAGCAGGGCCGGGACCGCGAGGTGGTCGCCGAGATCGAGCGGTGGCTGCGCCCGGCGCGCGACGCCCGCCCCGACGGCGTCCGCGACTCGGAGCAGGGGACCTGGGACCGCCACGCCACGACGCGGACGACGACCTCGGCGGTCGCCACGTACAAGGGCCGCTTGGTGCGCGACTCGCCGGCCGTCCTCGTCCTCGCCACGGCGGCCGACGGCCCGGCCGACTGGCTGGCGGCGGGGCAGGCGCTCGCCCGCGCCCTCGTCGT
Organism: Rubrivirga litoralis; assembly: GCF_031846415.1. Taxonomy (NCBI): domain Bacteria; kingdom Pseudomonadati; phylum Rhodothermota; class Rhodothermia; order Rhodothermales; family Rubricoccaceae; genus Rubrivirga; species Rubrivirga litoralis. Next base: position 71,007 of record NZ_JAVRHT010000005.1, read on the forward strand.
CGCGGCCGACCGCGGCCTGGCCGCGTCGTACGCCAACGAGCCCATCGAGGTCGACTCGCTCCGGCCCCGGGTCGCCGCCCTCATCGGCGACGGCGTGCCCCAGGCGCTCTTCCGGGTCGGCTACCCCACGCCCGAGCCGGCGACGTCGCGCCGCCGCGCCGCCGACGTGACCGAGCGCGCGGGCGGGGCGGCGGACGGCTAGCGGCCGCGCGGCGAGACCGCCCCGCCCACGACAAACGGCGGGCGGGGTGGCGACCGCCCTACACGGGCACGGTCAGGACCGGGCACGGCGCGTGGCGGACCGTCCGCTCGGCGACGCTCCCCAGGCGGAGGCGGTCCCACCCGGTCCGCCCGTGCGTCCCCATCACGACGGCCCCGGCGCCGACGCGCTCGGCCATCGCGGCGACCTCGGCCGCCGGCTCGCCCTGGGTCACGCGCACCTCGTGGGGCGGGGCGGTCGGGCCGGCGGCCTCGGCGGCCAGCCGGTCGAGGGCCTGCCGCCGCTCGCCCTGGTCGTCCGCCGCGCAGACGTGGCCGAGCACGACCGGCGAGCCGTACGCGGTCGCGAGCGCGAACCCCAGCGCCACCACCGCCGGCTCGGGCTCGTCGACGGCCACGAGGACGGGCCGCCCCGCCCCGGGCGGCTCCGCCCGGTCCGGCACGACGAGGACGGGGACCGGCGAGCGGCGGAGCGTCTCGGCCGCCACGCTCCCCAGCAGGAGGTGCCCCAGCCCGCCCCGCCCGTGCGTCCCCACCACGACGAGGTCGGCGCCGACGTCGGCCGCGCGGCCCACGATCCCGTCGGCCGGCGCCTGCCCGCGCGTCTCGTGGAGCGCCGGCGCCAGCACGCCGAACGCGTCGTCGGCCCCGAGGGCGCCGTTCACGAACCGCTCGACGCGCTCCTGGAACGCGGCGCCGGGGTCGCCCGGCGTTGGGGCGAGGCGCGCGCGGAACAGCGGGTTCACGTGGACGAGGTGGAGCGCGGCGTGGGCGCGCTCGGCGAGGTCGGCGGCCTGGACGAGCGCGCGCTCAGAGCCCGGCTCGAAGTCAAGCGCGCAGAGGACGGTCTGGAACGGGAGCATAGGGGGCGGCGCGCGTGGAACGTGGGGGCACGCTCCAAGAACCCGCCGCCCCGCCCGCGGCGGGAGCGGGGCGGGGAGCGGGCCGACGCGGGGCCGACAGCGCCTGGCGCGTGGGGGCCGCCCCGCCCACGCGAGCGGGGCGGTCGCCCGTCCCTACGCCGCCCCGCCCGGGCGCCCAGCGCCCTCGCCCTCGACCCAGGTCACGGCGTGCTTCATGAGCTCGGTCCCGTTCGCGAGCCCCAGCTTCGCCTTGATCCGCGAGCGGTAGCTCTCGACGGTCTTGACCGACAGGTGCAGGCGCTCCGCGATCTCGCGCGTCGGGAGGCCGCGCCCGGTCATCTCGAACACCTCGAGCTCGCGGTCCGAGAGCACCTCGAGCGGCGTCTGCGTCGGGTCCTTCGTCCCGCTCGCGGCCCCGAACAGCATCCGGTCCTTGAGGTCCTCCGACAGGTGGATGCCGCCGCGGAGCACGCGGCGGACGGCCGTCACGATCTGGTCGCCGGCGGCCACCTTCGAGACGTACCCCCGCGCGCCGGCGCGGACGGCGCGCTCGGCGTAGAGCTCCTCGTCGTGCCGCGAGACGACCAGGACGGGGAGGTCGGGGCGGAGCGTGAGCAGGTTCTTCAGCAGCTCCAGCCCGTTCACGCCCGGCAGCGAGATGTCGGTGATGACGAGGTCGGGGTCGACGTCCTCGAACATGGCCGTGGCCTCCTCGGCGTCGCCGGCCTGCCCGACCACGGCGAGGTCGGGCTCGGCTTCGATCGTCAGGGCGATCCCCTGGCGGAGGAGCGGGTGGTCGTCGACGAGCAGGATGCGGGTCATGGGGCGGGGCGTGAGGGCGGGGCGGGGACGAGGAGGGGACGAGAAGAGGCGGGGCGGGGCGGCATCCTCTCGCCTCTACGCGTCTTCTCCTCCCTCCTCTCGACGGGGCGGGGCGGTCAGGGGGACGAGAAGCCGGGGCCGCGGAGCGGGACCGTGCATGTCACGACCGTCCCGCCCCCGGCGCCGGGGCGGACTTCGAGCGAGCCGCCGGCGAGGTGGGCGCGGTAGTGCATGATGCGGAGGCCCATCCCGCGCTGGTCGGCCGGCCGCGCGGGCGCGCTCACGACGCGGTCCGGCGCCGCGGGCGTCGTGTCCAGCGGTTCGAGCACGCCGCCCCGCCGGAGCGCCCCGTCGAGCCCCACGCCGTCGTCCTCGACGCGGAGGCGGAGGTGGTGGGCGCCGCGGACGAGCGCGACCGTCACGCGGCGGGCGTGGCCGTGCTGGGCCGCGTTCGAGACCGCCTCCTGGGCGATCCGGTAGAGGTTCGTGGCCGCGTCGGCCGTGAGCGCCGACGCCTCGGCCGGGCCGGACCCCGTCGTTTCGGTGCGCACGTCGAGACCGTAGAGGGCCGTGGCCCGCTCGACGAGCCGGGAGAGCGCGGCCCCGAGCCCGTTCTGCTCCAGCTCGACCGGCACGAGCGAGCGCGCGAGCGTCCGGGCTTGCGTGTCGGCGTCGTCGACGAGCGAGACGAGGCGGCGGGCTTCGTCGGCCCGGGCCGAGCCGTCGGCGTCGAGCCCGCGCGCGAGCCCGCGCAGGAACAGGCCCACCGCCGTCAGCTCCTGGCCCAGCCCGTCGTGGAGGTCCTGCCCGATCCGCCGGCGCTCCTCCTCGGCCACGCGGAGCACCTCGCGTTCGAGCACGCGGTGGTCGGTGATGTCGCGGACGACGCCCGTGAACAGCGTCTCACCGTCGGGGAGCGTCACCTCGCTCACCGCGAGGTCCATCGGGAACGTGGCCCCCGATTTCCGCCGGCCCACGACTTCGCGCCCGATCCCGACGATCCGGCGCCGGCCCGTCTCGCGGTAGGCGGCGAGGTAGCCGTCGTGCTCCGAGTGGTACGGCTCGGGCATGAGGACCGAGACGTTGCGGCCGACGACCTCGTCGGCGGTGTACCCGAAGATCCGCTCGGCGCCGGCGTTGAACCCGTCGATCCGGCCGTGGTCGTTGATCGTGATGACGCCGTCGACCGTCGTCTGCACGATCGCGCGCGCGCGCGCCTGCGACTCTTCGAGCGCGTGGCGCGTGGACTCGATGACGAACCGGGCGTGGAGCGCCGCCGCGGCGCCCTGGAGGAACGCGCGCGCATCGGCGTCGAACGCGTGCGGCCCGAACGCGAGGGCGACGAGCAGCGCCCGCGGGTGCTCCGCGGTCCCCACCCGGACGGCCAGCCCGCCGGCCACGCCGTCGGCGGCGAGCGCCTCGGGGACCGGCCGGAGGTCGACGCACGACTCGCGCACCCACGCCTCGGCGAGGGCGCCCGCGAGCGGGACCCGGCACGACGGCGGCGCCCACCCCGAGGCCGCCACGACAGAGAGCGCCCCGTCGCCGTCGAGCTGCAGGAGCGCGGCGGCCGCGCCCACGGCGTCGGCCACGATCGCGACCTCGGAGCGGCCCGACGCGGGGACCTCGCCCGCCCCAGCCTTTGAGAGCTCGCACAGGGCCAGTTCGGCGAGGGGAAACGCGTAGTCGGGGTGGATCGGCCGGAACACTCGGGGGACCTGTGAGGGGCGGCAAGCTAGGCCCATCGCTCCCTCGCCCGCCCCGCCCGCCAGAGGGCCACCGGACGCCGAGCGGGCGGGGCGGCCAAGACCCCGACCGTTCCCCAGCGCCCGCCCCGCCCTCAAGCAGCGGCCGTCGAGCAGAGCGCGGGCGGGGTGGCGACTGGCGCAGCGCGCGTGCCGACCGCGCCCCCGACCGTGAGCACGGCGCACCCCGCCCGCTGGAGCGTGGCGCGGGCGGTGCTTCCCACGGGCGCCGGGGCCGCCCCGCCCCGCCCGTGCGTGCCGACCACGACGACGCCCGCCCCGCGCGCGGCGGCGACGGCGGCGATCTGGCGGGACGGCGCCCCAAGCGCCACGTGAAGCGCGGCCGGAGCGACGGCCCCGACAAACTGAGCGAGGCGGCGGCGGACAGCCCGGTCCCGGTCGTCGTCGAGGCCGCGGAGCGAGAGCGCGCTCGGCGCGAGCCCGGTGTACGGGCCGGCGTCGCGGACGACGTGGACGAGCTCCAGGGCGGCGTCGTACAAGTGCGCCAACTTCTGCCCCTGCCGGACCGCCTCCCGGCTGCGCTCGGTAAAGTCGACGGCGACGAGGACGGGCACCACCGGGGACGGCTCCCCCACGTGTGCCGCCTGGGGAACGACGAGCACGGGGCACGCGGCGCCGGCCACGCACGCCGCCGCGACGCCGCCGACGAGGAGGCGGTCCGCGCCCGACCCGCCGCGCGCGCCGACCACGAGCAGGCCGGCCTCAACGCGGCCGGCATAGTCCAGGATGGCCGCTGACACCGACGGGCCGCGCAGAACCGCGAACGTGGCGCCGGGGGCGGGGCGGTCGAGCGCCGCGGCTGCGAACCGCCCGAGGCGGTCCCAGAGCGGGCCGCCCCGCCCAGCGTGCGCCGCCCCGCCCAGGGAGGGCGGTGCCGCGTCGGCGTGGAGGAGGTGGAGCGCGGCGCCGGACTGCGCAGCGAGCGCCGCCGCCCGCACGAGCGCGGCCTCGGACCCAGGAGAAAAGTCGACGGCGACGACGACGGGGCGCGGGGGGAGCATGGCGCGGAGGAGAGAACCCTGCCAAGGTCCTCCGGCATGCCCCGCCCCGCGAGCGGGGAGAGACGGCGTCCGGTGACGGCCCGCACCCGGCACCTCGGCTCTTTTGTGGGGCGGTTCCCCACACAGGCCGCTGTTCCAGGGACCGCCCCGCCCTCGCCCTCCGCCGCCCCGCTCGGCTCGGGCGGGGCGCGGAGGTGCCGCCTTTACTCTGCGGCGCGGGAACGGGGGCGTTCCATCGGCGCCGGGTGTGACGCGGCCGCGTTCCGCGGGCGGGGCGGTTGGGTACCGCCGGCCCCTCTCCTCTCCCTCCTGCTCATGGTCCCGACTCTGCCCGCCCGCCGGTTCGCGACGCGCGTCCTCCCGCTCGCTGCCGCGTTCGCTGCCCTTGTCGCCGCACCCGCGACGGCCCAGGAGACGCCCGCCGGAACGCCCGCCGGAACGCCCGCCGAGGGCTCGACCTACGTCGTGCCGTCGGGGCCGGGCGAAGCCGTCCGCGTGACGACGTACGCGCGGCGCCCGGCTGAGCGGGGGCGGCTTGCGCGGCGCTACAAGGGGCTCCGCGCCAACCGGACGGCTCCGGTAGCCACCCCGCCCGCCGCTCGCGTGGTGCCAGCGGCTCCGCTGTACCGCTCGCCGCGGGCGGCGTACGTCCGCCGCTACGGGTCCTACTTCCAGGTCGTGCGGCGCCGGTAGCCCGCGAACGGAGCGGGCGGAGGCATAGCGCCCCCTCGGCCGAGCCAATCGGCCAGGAACGCCTCCAGCGTCATGGGGAGCGCCCCCACCGGCTCAAACCGCATCCCCCACTCGGGAAACAGGCGGCCGTCGCGGCCGACGAGGTCCGCCGCCGCTCCTTCTGCAATCGTCTCGCAGTCGGTGTGGCGCGGGTCCCGGCGGATGCGCGCGTAGAGGGCGAGGACGTCGTCTTTCGGACCCTCCAGCCACTGCACGAACAGGATTTCCGCCCCGCCCGCGACGTCCGCGTGGAGGAGCAGGCCCGTCACGTCGACTCGGGCGTTGCGGTGGACCGACGTCCACGCGATCTGGGCCACGTCGGCGTCGGAGAGGGTCGAGACGGATCGCGAACGGTAGAGAAGGGCGTAGGTCGGCATGCTGGGAGTCGGGGGGAAGCCGCCCCGCCCACAGAGGCTGGCCAGCGCCCGCAATCTACCGCGCCTCCCGTGCGCCTGGGGGTCACGCCGAACCCCGCCCGTCTTCGGCCGCCTCGTCGTCGGCCTCGGCGGAGACGGGCCGGTCGAGCATGCTGCCCGTCTCGGCGACCGATTCGTCGCGCGTGAGCGGGGCGTTCTGGCTCGCCGCCTCCTTCGCCTCCTTGCCCCGCCCGACCCCGAACATCCACTCGCGCCACGTCAGCTCGAGGGCGTCGGGGTCGTGGTACGGGAACCGCTGCTGGCGCGTCTGCGAGTAGTTGAGGAGGGCCACCAGGAGCACCCCGCCCGCCGTGTTGCCGACGACGACGGCCCCGAAAAAGCGGCCGGCCTCCAGGAGCCCGGCCTCGCCCTGGAACACGAGGAACAAGGCCTCGCACGCGCCGATGATGCAGTGGAACAGGTCGGCCGCCGGGACCAGGAACATGATGACGAACACGATGAAGAACCGCGTGATCGAGTCGCGCGCCGCGTGGTTCAGCCACACCATCGAGGCCACAAGCCACCCGGCGAAGAGCCCCTTCCAGAACAGGGCGACCGTCGGCACGTGGAGGCCGTGCGACGCGATCTCGCGCGCGACGACCATCGTGTCCGCGTCGAGCACGCCCGACCGCGCGAGGACGAGGCCGACGAGCGCCGCGCCGAGCACGTTGGCTACGAGGACAACGCCCCACACGCGGAGCAGCTGGGGGACCGACGCGATCTTGGTGAGCACGAGCGTGACCGGCGTCAGCGTGTTCTCGGTAAACAGCTGGTACCGCCCGAGCACGATGAGCAGGAACCCGACCGGGTAGAGCACGCTGCCGACCAGCGAGTCGGCGTCGCCGACGGCGGCCGACATCGACGAGCGGGCCACGAACGAGAGCCCGATCGAGAGCCCGGCCGCGAGGCCCGAGAAGAACAGGAGCCGCGTCGAGCGGACGAACTCCTCGTCGGCCGTCGCCAGCACGCGCTGGAAGATCTCGTCGGTCGAGAACAGGTCGCGGACGGCGTGGCCGGCCGCCGGCGCCCCGCTCTCGGCCCGGTCCAGCGTCGAGCGCACGCCGTCGGCGTCGAGGCCTTCGGCGGGCGGGGCGGGCGGGTCGAGGAGCGCGCGGCGGGCGCGCGAGAAGGGCGTGGCCATGCGGCGCTCAACCCGCGCCCGGCCGCCGCTGATCCCACCCCGCCCGAGCGCTCGGGCAGGCGGGGCGGGCGGCTACGCGCCGTCGCCGTACTTCACCGAGCACCCGTAGGGCTGCGTCCGCGCCGGGTCGGCCGGCCGCCCCGCCCGGGCCGCGGCGATGGCCGGCGTCACGTACTCCGTCGCCGTCGCAAGGTCGGCCGGGTCCGTGGTCGGCGTGTCGTCGATGGCCCCGTTGTAGACGAGCGTGCCGTCGGCGTCGACGACGAACATGTGCGGCGTGGTGACGGCCCCGTAGCGGCGGCCGACGGCGCCGTCGGCGTCGAGGAGCACGGCCGCCTGCCGTCCGCCCTCGGACTCCGTGCGCGCGTCCATCGCGGCCGGCTCGAAGTGGCCCTGCTCGCCGGGCGCCGACGACACGACGGACAGCCAGACGACGCCGTCGGCCGCCGCCTGCGCCTGGAGCGCCTGCATCGCCCCGCCCCCGTAGTGCTTGCCGACGAACGGGCAGTCGTAGTTCAGCCACTCCAGCACAACCGTCTGCCCGCGGTAGTCGGCCAGCGAGCGCTCGGCGCCGTCGGTGCCGACGAGCGTGAACGCCGGGGCGGGGCGGCCCGGCACGGCGGCCTCCGCCCCGCCCCCGGACTCGGCGGCGACGGCCGGAGCGGGGCGGTCGGCCGGGGCGACCTCGGCCGGGGCCTCGGGGTCGGCGCAGCCGGCGAGGAGCAGGAGAACAGCGAGGGCGGGGAGGGCGCGCATGGGACGAGGGGTACGGGGTACTCGGTACAGGGTACGGCTCGGTTTAGGCTCGGCGGGCACGGACCCGGGCCGCCTACAGCGCCGCCGCGACCTCCGACGCCTCGACGGCGTCGACGACGAGGCTCGGCGTGAGCAGCTCGGGGAGCAGGACGGGCTCGGCCGCCCCGCCCGGGAAGTACACGTAGAGCGGGACGCCCGAGCGCCCGAAGCGGTCCAGGAAGGCCGTGATCTCGGCGTCCCGGTTCGTCCAGTCCGCCCGGACCGTCGTCACGCCCGCGCGCTCGAAGGCGTCGCGGACGGCGTCGGTGCCCAACGCCGTCTTTTTGTTGACCTGGCACGTGAGGCACCACGCGGCCGTCACGTCGACGAACACCGGCCGGCCCTCGTCTACGAGCGCCGCGACGGCCTCGGCGTCGAACGGCCGCCACGCGCCGTCGTCGGGCGGGGCGGTCGGGGCCGGGCTGAGGCCCGAGGCCAAGACCACGAGCGCGACCGCCCCGCCCGCGGCCAGCAGGCCCAGCGCGCGCGCCGCGCGCCGCCCCGCCCGCGTCTGCACGCGCGGCCACCGCCCCCACGCCCACGCCCCCAGCCCGACGAGCACGAGGGCGAGGAGCAGGAGCCCGGCCCCGTCGGCGCCCACCTGGCGGGCGAACACCCAGACCAGCCACGCCGCCGTCGCGAAGAGCGGGAAGGCCAGCGCCTGCTTGAGCGTCTCCATCCACGGCCCCGGCCGCGGCAGCCGCTGCACGAGGGCGGGGCGGAACGAGAGCGCCACGTACGGGAGCGCCATGCCCACGCCCAGAGTCGCGAACACGGCCAGCGCGGCGAGCGCGGGCTGCGCGAGCGCGAATCCCAGCGCCGCGCCCATAAACGGCGCCGTGCACGGCGTCGCCACGACGGTCGCGAGGACGCCCGAGAGGAACGCCCCGCCCAGCCCCTGGCGCCGGTCGAGCCGGCCGCCGGCCGCCGCCAGCCCCTGCCCCACCTCGACCACGCCCAGGAGCGACAGCGCGAGCCCCGTCATGAGCACGGCGAGCGCCGCGACGACGGGCGGGCTCTGGAGCTGGAACCCCCACCCCAGGCCGGCCCCGGCCGCGCGGAGCGCGAGGAGCGCCCCGGCGAGGGCGAGGAACGAGACGACGACGCCAGCCCCGAACGCGAGCCCGTGCGCCCGGAGCGCCGCCGGCGAGGCGTCCCGCCCCTGCACGAACCCGAGCACCTTGATGCTCAGGATGGGGAACACGCAGGGCATGAGGTTGAGGAGCAGCCCGCCCAGCAGCGCGAGCCCGAGCGCCGCGCCCAGCCCCAGACCCGCCGCCCCGCCCGCGGCGCTGCTGGCAACCGCCCCGCCCGCCACGATGGCGTCGACCTCGATGGCGCGGGCGCCGTCGGGGAACGTCTCGCCTGGGGGCGCCACGAGCACGCCGGGAAGCCGCTCGGCCGGCGCCTCGGCGTAAGGCGAGCCCGCGAGGGCCACGGCCCACGCGCGGCCCTCGCGTACGAAGTCCTGCGCGGCGGCGTGGTCGAGGACGGCCTTTTCCGCGGGGAAAAAATGGGCACCGTCAAGCGAGCCAGCCCATGCGTCCGGTGGGGCCAGCGTGAGCGCGTAGCCGCCGTCGGTCGCGGCGGCGGCGGCCGTCCACCCCGCCCCCTTCGTGGGGAGCGCCGCGCGCGCCGCGTCGAGCGCCCCGGTCCGCACGGTCGCCCCGGCGATGGGGACCGCGAGCGACACCTCCTCGGTCGCGGGCAGGCACACGTCGGCGCAGATCAGGTAGTCGACGGTGCCGGCCAGGCGCAGCGAGTCGCCCTCGAAATCGGGCGGGACGGCCACGCGCGACAGGAAAAAGGGCGTCCCCTCGTGGGCGTACGACGCGACCCCGGCCAGCTCGACGACGTGGGGGGCGGGGTGGCGCAGCGGCCCCACGCGGACGCCCTCCGGCAGCCGCCACGCGACGTCCGGCGGCAGCCCGGCGTCGCCGGGGTTCGTCCAGTAGACGTGCCACCCGGGCTCCTGCTCGATGCGGAGCGCGGCGTCGAACGCCGCTCCGGGCGCCGCCGCCGACACCTCGGCCACGAGCGTGACGGCCGAGTGCGGGCTGCCGTCGTCGGCGCCCAGGTCCGCCCCGCCCTGCGCCCACGTGGGCGGGGCGGCGAGGAGGAGGACGAGCGCCGCCGCCAGCGACAGGGCCGCCCCGCCCCGCCCGGCCGGAGCGCCGCGCTCGCCCGTCCACCACCCCTGTCCCCTCCTGGCCGTGCCGACCGGGCGGGTGTCCAGGAGGGGGACTCCTATCGTACCACGCAGCTTCTGAGACGGGTTGCACATAGAGGGCGGGGCGGCAGCCTGCGGACGGGCCGCTCGGCGGCGGCTCGCCCCTCGAACGCCGCCCCGCCCCGCGCGTTGCCCCCCGCGCCCCGTCTTCTCCGGCCCTTACGGACCCCGCGCCGGGGCGGGGCGGTACGACGGGCCTTCCCCCACCCCGCCCCTCCGCATGGCCGACAAGGACGCCGACGCCCTCCGCTCCCAGATCCTCTCCTACCTCGCCCGCCACAAGGACCAGTCCTACCGCGCCAAGGAGCTGTCGAAGGTGCTGAACGTCACGAACCAGGGGCGGTACCAGACGCTCCTCAAAGTCGTCGACGACCTCCGCGACACGGGCGCGGCCCTGGGCGAGCGGGGCGGGCGCATCCGCCACAAGCCGCCGTCGGAGAAGACGGCTGAGGGCACGCTCTCGGTCTCGCCGCAGGGGTTTGGGTTCGTCGCGCTCGACACGCCCGAGGACCTGGCCGGCACCGAGGTGTTCGTCCAGCCGCGCCGCATGGGCACGGCCCTCCACGGCGACCGCGTCCGCGTGGCGCTGGCGGCCGAGAAAAAGGACCGCGACCCGGACCGGAAGCGCGAGGCCGAGGTCGAGGCCGTCGTCGAGCGCGGCCGCGCCCAGACCGTCGGCACGTTCTCGACGACGGGCAAGACGGGCTGGGTCTCGCCCGACGACAAGCGGATCTCGAAGGACGTCTACGTCGCGCGCGACAGCTGGGGCGGGGCGGAGCCCGGGGACAAGGTGGTGGTCACGATCGACCGCTACGACGACCCCAAGGCGTCGCCCGAGGGCACGGTCGTCAGCGTGCTCGGGCCGGCCGGGGCGCCGGGCGTCGACGTGCTGGCGCTGGCGCTGGCGCACGGGGCGCCGTCGGACTTCCCGCCCGAGGTCGAGGCGGAGGCCGAGAAGATCACGATCGGGGTCACGAAAAAGGAGGTCGCTCGGCGGCTCGACCTCCGCGACGAGCTCGTCTTCACGATCGACCCCGAGGACGCCAAGGACTTCGACGACGCCGTCCACGTCCGCGACCTCGGCGGCGGCATGATGGAGGTCGGCGTGCACATCGCCGACGTGAGCCACTACGTCCCCGAGGGCGGCGTCATCGACGAGGAGGCCTACGACCGCGCGACGAGCACCTACCTCGTCGACCGCGTGATCCCGATGCTCCCCGAGGCGCTCTCGAACGGGGTCTGCTCGCTCCGCCCGCGCGAGGACAAGCTGGCCTACTCGTGCATCATGACCGTCGACGGCGGCGGCAACGTCCACGCGTGGGAGGTCCGCGAGACGGTCATCCACTCCCACGAGCGGTTCACCTACGCCGGCGCCCAGGCCATCCTCGACGGCGCCGACCACGAGTTGGCCGGCGAGGTCCGCCGGGCGGGGCGGCTGGCCGAGACGCTGACGGCCAAGCGGATGGCCGAGGGGGCCATCGACTTCGACGTGCCCGAGGTGAAGGTGCGGCTGGACGAGGACGGCCGGCCGGTCGACGTGGTCGAGAAGGAGCGGCAGGCGTCGAACCGGCTGGTCGAGGAGCTCATGCTGCTCGCCAACCGGGCCGTCGCGACGGCGGCGTCGATGCGCGACGTGCCCCTCCCCTACCGCATCCACGACCGGCCCGACCGCGACCGGATCGAGGCGCTCGCCGACTTTGTGCGCCCGTTCGGGTACACGCTCCCGCACACCGAGGGCGCCGTCGTCCGCTCCGACCTCAACGACCTGCTCAAGGAGGTGAAGGGGAAGCCCGTCGCCCCGATCATCGAGCAGGCCGCGATCCGGTCGATGTCGAAGGCCGTCTACTCGCCCCACAACATCGGCCACTACGGGCTGGGGTTCGAGAACTACGCCCACTTTACGAGCCCCATCCGCCGCTACCCCGACCTCATCACGCACCGGATCCTCAAGCGGATGCAGGACCAGCAGGAGGGGCCGCGGTACTCGGTCGACCGGCTGGAGGAGGAGGCCGAGCACTGCTCGGAGCGCGAGCGCGAGGCGACGGAGGCCGAGCGCGAGTCGGTCAAGCTGAAGCAGGTCGAGTACGCGGCGCAGCACGTGGGCGACGAGTTCGACGGCGTGGCCGTGGGCGTGACCAAGTTCGGCGTGTTCGTGCAGATGACGAAGCTGCTCGTCGAGGGGCTCGTCCACGTCCGCGACATGGACGGCTACTGGGAGTACGACGACAAGCGGTACGCGCTCGTCGACGGCCGCTCGAACCACCGCATCCAGGTCGGCGACACGTGCCGCGTGCGGATCGACGCGGCCGACCCCGAGACGCGCCGCGTGGACCTCGCCTTTGTGACCATGCCGGGCGGCACGCCAGGCCGGGAGGGGCGGCCGCCGAGCCGCGCCAAGGCCCGCCAGGGCAAGAAGCGCTCGCGCGGGGCGGGGCGGTCGCGGAAGGAGGCGGGGTCGAAAAAGCGGCGGCGGTAACCGCCCCGCCCGTGGCGAGCGGGGTGGAGACCGAACCGCCCCGCCCTGCGAGCGGGCGGGGTGGGCCGTGTGGCTACTCCGCTCCGACGAGGACGCCCTCGAGGAAGGCCGCCTGGTAACGGTAGTAGAACAGCCGATTGGACAGCTTCCGCCACCCGTGCCCCTCGTCTAGGAAGCGAACGAACGGGGCCTCGACGCCCCGCGACCGGAGCGAGCGGACCATCGTCTCGGTCTCGGCGATGTCGATCCGCGGGTCCCGGGCGCCGTGGGAGTAGAGGACCGGCACGTCGATCCCATCGGCCTGGCGGACCGGCGAGTTCTCGCCGTAGAAGGCCCGCCACCGCGGCTCGCTGATGTCCCCGTACTCGATCCGGTCCGAGGCCTTGAGCGCGGGCGACGCGACGTCGAGGGCCGTCACCCAGTCGGCCACGCCGTAGAGCGACGCGCCGGCGACGAAGTGGCCGGGGTACGCCGCGAGCACGGCGTTGACGGCGTAGCCGCCGTAGGAGCCCCCGACGACGGCCGCGCGGTCCGCGTCGACGAGGCCGGCGTCGCCGAGCCATTCGAGCATGTCGACCAGGTCGCGGACGCTGTCGAGCCGCCGCTCCTGGTCGTCGAGCGTGACGTAGGTGTGGCCGAACCCGCTCGAGCCGCGCACGTTCGGCTCGAACACGGCCAGCCCGCGGTCGACGTGGTACTGGACGACCGGGTCGAAGCCGGGCCGCGACTGGCTTGTCGGGCCGCCGTGGACGAAGAAGACGACCGGCGGCGGGCCATCGTCCGTCCCGGCGGCGGCCCGCGAGGTCGCGTCGGGTAGGTAGAGCAGGCCTTGGAGTTGGACTCCGTCGCGGGCCGGCATCGTCACGCTCTCTGGCCGGACGAGCCGGCTGGGGTCGAGGCCTGCGAGGTCGGACCGGAACGGCCGGTGGACGTCGCCGGTGCCGAGGTCCCACACGACGACGTCCCCCGGCGTCCGCCACCCCGAGACCGTGACAGCCAGACGCGGCGAGCCGGTCCCACAGTCAAGCCCGTAGACGCCCTCCGGGAGGTCTGGCATGTCCAGCGCCGCCCCGCCCTCCCGGTCGCGGACCTGGAGCCGGCTGTACCCGCCGTCGTTGACGGTCCACGCGAGGTAACGGCCGCCCCGCCCGCAGAGGTGGACGCCCTCGACGTCGCCGGCCGGTGCCTCGACCGTCTCGAACCCCTCGCCCAGCCGGTAGAACGTGAGCGCGGCGACATCACGGTCCCGGTTCGTCGCCAGGTAGAACCCGGAGCCGTCGGGGTCCCAGGCGATGCCCCCGCCCGCGTGGCTCGCGCGGCGGTCCGGGGCCGAGAGCGTGTCGAGCCCGCCCGTCGCGAGGTCGAGGAGGTACAGGTTGTCCGAGTCCTCGCCGACCGTCTCGGCCACGACCGCGTACTGCCCGTCGGGCGACACGCTGCGGACGAACATCCCGAACCGGCCCTCCCGGACGAGCCGCGCCTCACCGTCCGAGAGGTCGGCGACGTAGAGGTCGAAGTCGAGGCCGTTCCGCTCGGTCGAGGCGTAGGCGACGCGGTCGGCCGATACGAAGTCGCCGAACGCGCGGAAGCCCCCCGACACGGCCGGGAGCGCCCGGCGCTCGTCGGCCCCCGACGCCCGGACGACGAAGTACGCCTCCTGCTCGTCGCCGTCGTCGTCGGCCCCGTACAGGAGGGCCTGGCCGCCGGGCGCCCACCGGAAAAACGTGACGCCGCTCCCGTAGGTGAGCCGCTGGGGCTGCCCACCCGTCGCCGGCTGGATCCAGAGCTGGGGCTCTCCGGTCACGGCCCACAGGAACGCCAGCGTGCTCCCGTCGGGCGAGAGCTGAGCGCCGCGGGCCGCCCCGCTCTCCGCGATCAGGTACCGCCCGATGTCGGCGGGGTCCGCGCCGGCGAGGCCGACCGCGACCTGTTCGTCCGTGGGCTCGACGGCCTCGATGCCGGCGTCGTAGCCGGACTCCCCCCCCGCGACCTGCGCCCGCGCGACGCCCGGCGAGAGCACCAGGACCCAGAGGGAGAGCAGCGGGAGCGTCCGTTTCATCGCGGGGGCGGGGCGGGCGGCGCCTACTAGTAGTAGGCGTTCTGCTCCAGGTTCGGGTTTGCGTCGATCTCGCGCTGCGGGATCGGGTAGAGGAACCGCGGGGCCGTTGCCGGAAGCTCCCCGTCGATCGTCGGGATCGCCCGCTGGGTCCGCTTGAGGTCGTGGAGGAGCTCGCCCTCGAAGTCCAGCTCGAGCCGGCGCTCGCGGAGCACGTCGTCGACCGACACGGCGTCGAGCGCGTCGAGCCCGGCCCGCTCGCGGACCGCGTTCACGTCGGCGAGCGGGGCGGCGCCGACCGTCGTCCCCGCCCGAAGGTTGGCCTCGGCCCGCGTCAGGAGCATCTCTGCGAGGCGGATGACGGGGATGTCCACGCCCTCGGCCGTCGTTCCCTGCCACTTGGCCGTCCGGCGCCGGCGGCGGTCGTCGACGTAGAAGAAGGCGCGGGCGTCGTCGGCGGCAAACAGCCCGGCGTAGTCGGCGGTC
Source organism: Rubrivirga litoralis (assembly GCF_031846415.1). Taxonomy (NCBI): domain Bacteria; kingdom Pseudomonadati; phylum Rhodothermota; class Rhodothermia; order Rhodothermales; family Rubricoccaceae; genus Rubrivirga; species Rubrivirga litoralis. The sequence goes on from NZ_JAVRHT010000005.1 coordinate 86,010, forward strand.
AGTTGGATGTCGCCCCGCCCGCTGTTTTCGCGGGCGCCGTAGAACGTGTTGAGCTCGTTGACCCCGTCTTGCTCGGTGATCGGGATGCCGAACACGTACTCGGACGACCCAGCGGCCTGGTTGAACGCGTCGCCGAACGTCGGGGCCAGCGCGTGCCCGCTCCCCTCGATCACCCGGCTCGCCTCGGCCGCCGCCGCGGGGTAGTCGCCCTGCGAGAGGTACACCCGCGACAGGACGGCGCTGGCGGCGTAAGTGTCGGCAAGGTCGCCGTCGTTCTGCGGGAGCCGGTCGCGGGCGGCCTCAAGGTCCGTGATGATCTGGGCGTATACCTCGCCAACCGTGCTCCGAGCGCGGTCGTCCGCCTCGGTGACGGTCCGCGTGGGCTCGAGCACGAGCGGGACGCCCAGGTCCGAGCCCGGGTCGCCCCCGGTCCAGGCCGGCCCCCAAAGGCGGACGAGCTCGAAGTACATGAGGCCCCGCAGGAAGCGGGCGTGGCCCTCGGCCCGGTCGCGGGCGCCCTCGTCCCCGAACACGTCGAGTGCGCTCAGGACGTTGTTGGCGACGTTGATGACGTCGTAGGCGTCCTCCCATGTGTCCTCGACGAACGAGTTGTTCACGAGGAGGCTCTTGTTCCAGAACTCGCGCGGCTGCGCGAACGTCCCAGTCCAGACGACCTCGGCGTTGCTCGCCGCGAGGAGGTCCGGCCCCATCATGAGCTGGCCCCCGTAGAGGTCGCCGTCGCTCATCCGGTCGTAAGCGCCGACGATGGCGCTCTCGACGTTCTGCGGCGTGGCGAGCGCGCGCTCGTTGCTGATCGACTGCTGGGGCTCCAGGTCGAGCAGGCCGTCGCAGGCGCCGAGCACCAGGGCGAGCGACAGGAGGAGGGCGGGGCGGAACCGGGCGGGCAGCATAAGGGCGGGGTGGAGAGACCGGGGGCGGGCGGTGCCAGAGCGGAATGTGGAGGGGTACGGGCTCCCGGGTACGAGGTACAGTTTCGGGCTGAGTCGTACCCGGCAGTCGTGCCTTGTACCCACCCGGCGGGTGCTCTAGAACGTGAACTGGAGGCCGAGCGAGACGCTCCGCGCCTGCGGCGCCGAGTAGAATTCGTTGCCCAGGCCGATGTTGCCGGCCACGTAGTCGGCGTTGACCTCGGGGTCCCACCACGGGTACTCGGTGAGCGTGAGCAGATTCGTCCCGACCAGGTAGACGCGGGCGCCCTGCACGCTGAAGTTGCGGAGGAGCCGCACCGGGACGTTGTAGGCGACCGACAGCGTCTTCAGGCGGACGTACGACCCGTCGTAGAGGTACCGGCTCGACTCTGCCGTCCCGTTCCCGAAGTAGAGCCGGGCCTCGGGCACGTCGGTCACGTCGCCCGGCTGCTGCCAGCGGTCGAGCTGGTCGCGGAGCTGGTTGTCGTAGTAGTCGCCGTTGGCCGTCTTGAAGCGGCCGCCGCCGTCGTAGATCTGGTTGCCCGAGACGAACTGCCAGAACATCTGGAGCTCCACCCCGCCCGCCGTGACGGTGTTGCCCAGGCCGCCGGTAAAGTCGGGGTGCGGGCTCCCGAGCACGACGCGCGTGGCCTCGTTGGGGTCGTTCGTCGTCGCCCGCGGGTCGGCCCCTTCGTTGACGAAGTAGAGGGCGTCGCCGTTGTCGGGGTCGACGCCGGCGTACTCGTACCCGAAAAAGACGCCGATGGGCTCGCCCTCGATGGCCCGGTTGATGAAGCCGCCCTCGATCACCTGCCCGTCGAGGTCGGTGATCTCGTTCCGGTTGGCCGAGATGTTGAACGTGCTCGTCCACGAGAACCGTCGGGTGTTGACCAGCCGGGCGTTGAAGGCCAGTTCGACGCCCCGGTTCTGGAGCGTGCCCACGTTGCGGAGCACGGCCGAGTAGCCGGTGAGCGCGGGGACGTTGACGAAGAGGAGGAGGTCGTCAGTGTTCTTCGCGTACACGTCGAGCTCGCCGCTCACGCGGTTGTTGAAGAACGCGAAGTCGAGGCCGGCGTCGATCTGCGAGGTCCGCTCCCACTTGAGGTCCGGGTTCTCGACCTGGATCGGGATGATGCCCGGGGTGCCGCCGTAGCTGGCCACGCTCCACAGCCCGAGCGAGGCGAAGTTGTTGGTGGCGATGTTCCCCGTGCTGATGTCGGCGTTGCCGGTGATCCCGTAGCTCGCGCGGAGCTTGAGGAACGAGACGCCAGGAACGCCCGAGAAGAACGGCTCGTCGCTGAGCACCCACGCGCCGGAGACGGCTGGGAAGAACCCGTATCGGTTCTCGCTCCCGAACCGCGACGAGCCGTCGACGCGGCCTGAGGCCGAGAGGAAGTACCGGTCCTTGAAGTCGTAGTTGGCCCGGCCGAAGTAGCCGAGGAAGCGGTACCGCGTCTCGGTGGCGGTGCCGGCCGTGATCTGGGCGGCCCCGTCGACCTGCTGGAAGTCGTCGTTGGGGAAGCGCTCTCCCGTAACCGACGTGTTCCGGAGGCTCACGTCCTGGTACGTGATCCCGGTCGTGGCCTCGATGCCGTGGTCGGCCCCGACCTCGCGCTCGAACGTGAGGTAGTTGTTCGTCGTGTAGTTGACGACGCGGTCCCACGTATCGACGGCCAGGCCCTGCGGGGCGCCCGTGTTCTCGGCCACGCGGCTGTTGTAGTACTCGTCCGAGTTCTGGTCGAGGACGTCGACGCCGAACTCGGAGCGGAAGCGGAGGCTGGGGACGATCTGGAGGTCGCCGAACACGTTGCCGAGGTTGCGGTAGCCCGTGACGGCGAACCGCGTGTTGTCGTTGTAGAGGAGCGTGTTGAAGTAGAGCGTGTTCTCGTTCAGGTCGCCCTCCGACATCGTGATGGGCGAGATCGGCGGCTGCGCGATAATCTGGACCGGCGTGGCGAAGCTGTTGTCGGTCGAGATCCGGTTGTTGAGGACGCGCGAGAGGCCGAGGTTGGCCCCGAGCGAGAGCGCGTCGCTCACCTCGTGGTTGAGGTTGAGCCGCCCCGTGATTCGGTCGTACTCGTCGCGGATGAGGATGCCGTCCTCCTGGCTGTAGCTCCCGGACAGGAAGAACTGCGTGTTCTGGCTGCCGCCGCGCGCGCTGACGTCGACCTGGTAGCCGCCGCCGGTCTGGAACGCCTGGTCCTGCCAATCGGAGTTGACCTCGGCGGTGCGCCAGTCGGTCCCTTGGGAGAGGAAGTCGAACTGCCCCTCAACATCGCCGACGTAGTCGTAGCTGGGGTCGAGGCGGGCCGAGTTCTCGGCCGCCTCCAGGAGGAGCGCCGTGTACTCCTGGGCGTTCAGGAGCTCCACCTGCCGCGTCGCTTGGCTGGCGCTGCCGCGGACGTCGACGGTGAACTGGGTCCGCCCGTCGAACCCGCTTTTGGTCGTGATGAGCACGACGCCGTTCGAGCCGCGCGAGCCGTAGATGGCCGACGCCGAGGCGTCCTTGAGCACCTCGATCGACGAGATGTCGCTCGGGCTGAGCTGGGCGAGCGGGTTGGTCGCCGCGCCGTTCGTTGAGAGGTTCTCGGTCGTCACCGGGATGCCGTCGACGACGTAGAGCGGGCCGTTGCCGGCCGACACCGACGCCGAGCCGCGGACGCGGATCTGGAGGCCCTGGCCCAGCTTCCCGTTGTTGGCCTGGACCGTCACGCCGGCCGCGCGGCCCTGGAGCACCTGCTCGAATGAGTTCACGACGGCGTCCTCGAGCTCCCGCTCGCCGACGCGCGCGACGCTGCCGGTGAGCGCCAACTCGCTCGTCGTCCCGAAGCCGACGACGAACACCTCGTCGAGCCCGAGCAGGTCTTCGTCGAGCTCGACCTCAACGCGCCGCGTCTGCCCCTCCTCTATGGAGACCGGCTGCGAGGCCGGAAGGTAGCCGACGAAGCTCGCGAGGAGCCGGTAAGTGCCCGCGGGAGCGCTGAGCGAGAACGTCCCATCGACGCCCGTGGACGCCCCCGTGGTGGTGCCTTCGAGGACAACGTTGGCCCCGGGAATTGTGTCGCCCGTGCGCGCGTCGACCACGACCCCCTCGACCGTCCCGCTTTGTGCCGCGACCGGCGCGGCAGCGCCGATGAGCAGCGACGCAATCATGAGAGCCTTCTTCATGGTGTACACGAGTGGGTGAGAGCGGAACGTGCCGGTGTCCTTCCTGGAAAAACCCGCACGAGACAGAGCGCGCCACCTGCGGGACAGACTGACAAGCTATCAGCATCTTCATGACCTGTCCACAACAAAACGCCGCCCGCGCCACTGGGCACCGACACCGTTCATGATGGGAAACCATCCCGCCCGCGGCAAGCACAGTGGGCAGCCGCCCCGCCCACAGCCCACACGCCGCCCCGCCCATCGGTGGATGGCGCCGCGCCCCCCGCGGCGGGCGGGGTGACAAGCGGGCGGGGCGGCCGTGGAACGCCCCCCGCCCCGCCTGGTAGCCCCGGCCACCCCGCCCTCTGCGCCCGCCCGTGCCCACGACCGTCGTCTGGCTCCGCAACAGCCTCCGCCTCCACGACCACCCCGCCCTCACGCACGCGGCCGAGCGGGGCGGGGTGGTGCCCGTCTTCGTGTGGGCGCCCGACGAGGAGGCGCCGTGGGCGCCGGGCGGGGCGCACCGCTGGTGGCTCCACGAGTCGCTCGACGCGCTGGGCCGCTCGCTCCAGGAAGAGGGCAGCCGCCTCGTGCTCCGCCAGGGCACCTCGCTGGACGAGCTCAAAGCCGTGTGCGAGGCGAGCGGGGCGGACCGGGTGGTCTGGCAGACGCGCCTCGCGCCGGCGCTCCGGCGCCGCGACGAGGCCGTTCGGGAGGGCCTGGAGGCGGCCGGCGTCGAGGTCCGCACCTTCGCCGGGCGCGTCCTCCACGACCCGGAGCAGATCAGGACGGGCTCGGGCGGGCCGTACCGCGTGTTCACGCCGTTCTGGAAGAAGGTGCGCGCGCAGCTCGACCCGGGCGATCCCCTCCCCGCCCCCGACCTGGGCGGGGCGGCGCCGGCGACGTGGCCGGAGTCGGCGGACCTGGACGCGCTCGGGCTCACGCCCGAGGCTCAGGACGGCGTCGACTGGGCGGGCGGCATGCGCGAGACGTGGACGCCCGGCGAGGGCGGGGCGGCCGAGCGCCTGGACACGTTCGTGAGCCAGCAGCTCCTCCACTACGACGAGGAGCGGGATTTCCCAGCCGCCCGCGGTACGTCCATGCTCTCGCCGCACCTCCACTGGGGCGAGGTCAGCCCGCGACAGGTGTGGGCGGCCGCGAACGGGTGGGTCTCGAACGGCGTCACGCGCGAGGCGGCGGACGCCTTCCTGTTCGAGATCGGGTGGCGCGAGTTCTCGTACCACGTGCTCCACCACTTCCCGCACATGCCCGACGCCCCGCTCAAGGAGAAGTACGAGCGGATGCCGTGGGCGCACGACGACGACGCGCTCCGCGCGTGGCAGCGCGGGCGGACCGGCTACCCGCTCGTCGACGCCGCCATGCGCCAGCTCTGGCACGTCGGGTGGATGCACAACCGGATGCGGATGGTGACGGCCTCGTTCTTGACCAAGGACCTCCTCGTCCGGTGGCAGGACGGCGAGCGGTGGTTTTGGGACACGCTCTGCGGCGGCGACCTCGCCAACAACGCGATGGGCTGGCAGTGGGCGGCCGGCTCGGGCGCCGACGCGCAGCCGTTCTTCCGCATCTTCAACCCGCTCAGCCAGAGCACGCGGTACGACCCCGAAGGCGACTACATCCGCCGCTGGGTGCCGGAGCTGTCCGCCCTCCCCACGAAGCACCTCCACGCGCCGTGGACCGCCCCGCCCGAGGTTCTCGAAGAGGCCGGTGTGACGTTGGGCGAGACGTACCCCCACCCCATTGTGGATCACAAGGAGGCCCGCGAGCGGGCGCTGGAGGCCTTGAAGCAGGTGAACGTCTGAGGGCGGGGCGGTATGCCGCGCGCCGCGCGCCGGCCCAGCCGATAGCGGCCGCTCGCGAACTTCGCACGACCAGCGCCTTGACGCGGGCGGGGTGGACCGTATCGTCGGCGCCCATTCACCCGTGCGGCCCTGCCGCCCCGCCCATGCGTCTTGCTGCGCTCGCGCTTCTCCTGGCAGCCCCCGCCGCGCTCGCTCAGTCCGCTCCCGACGGCCCCACCGGGTTCGTCGTCACCGCCGCTGGTGACACGCTCCGCGGCGAGGTCCTGTCGGCCACCGAGGCTGAGTACGCCCGAGGTGTCGCGTTCCGCCCCGCCCCCGGCGCCGAGGCCATGCGGTTCGGACCGGCCGATGCCGTCGCCTTCGTGGTCGGCGACGGGCGGCGGTACCGGCGCGGGCTGTTCCAGGTCCGGGCTGCTCGCGAGGTTACTCCTTCGAGGCCGAACGACCGGCTCGCGTTCGCCCGCGTCGTCCGCGACGGGGACGCCGACCTGCTCGCGCTGGAGACCACCGAAGGCCGGCCCACCTTCTACGTCCAGACCGACGGCGCCCCTATCGGGCTTTGGTTCGTTGAGAAAGAGGTCGGGGGCAGGCTCCACCGCTCGCGGCCGCTGTACCGTCAGACGCTCCTGGCCGTGCTCGGCACGTGCGGCGTGCCGGAGGCGGTGTACGCCGGGCTCGGCTATACCGAACCCGCTATCGCGCGCGTGGTCGACGCCTACAACGTGTGCCAGGACGCCAGCTACACCGCCCAGCCGGGTGGGGCGGCCGTCCGCCGAGCGACGACCGTGACGTTCGAGGTCGGCGCCGACGTGGCGGTCGGTTCGTTCCGGCGCCGGGGCGTGCGGCCGGCGACGATCGTCGATCCTGGCGTGTCGTCGTTCCAAGTCCGGGCGGGCGCCGAGATCGCCCCGACGCTTCTCCCCCACTTTGCTCGGATCGTTGTCGGAACCGAGTACGCGCACGACGTGGCGCGGATGTACCGGAGCGACTTCAAGGCTCAGCAGCTCAACACGCTCCACGGCGTGCTCGGCGCCCGCCTCGCGGGCAGGGTCGGCGGCCTCGGCGTCCACGTCGGGACCGGACTCATGATCGGGACCGTCCTCGACCGCACGGTGGCGTCTGTCTCAGCCGAGGACGCGGTCCGGTTTGTGCCGTCGGCCGCGGTCCGCTCCAGCGGCGGCCAGTACGTCGAGGCTGGAGTTGCCGTGCCGCGGACGTCGGTCTGGCTCGCCGTCCGTGCCGAGGCCACCTCGTTCGGGGGCGGCCCCTCCTTCCTGCCGCTCTTTAGCGGGTCGACGCTGGGGACACGGACGGTGAGCGCCGGGGTCCACGCCCGGCTCTAGCCGCCCCGCCCACGAGCTCCGTTTTGCGCCCGATCGCTGAGTCCGTGCGCCGCGTTCCACCCCGCCCGAGATATGCTTACGGAGTCCCCTCTCCTTCGAGGAGAGAGACGGTGTAAGGGGATCGTCCGGACACGGGGGCGGGGTGACGCACAACCGTTCGGGACCGCTATCACACACGCCGCCCCGCCCAGGAGTCCCGGGCGGGGCGGCACGCGGTTGAGCCGGGCGGGGCGGCCTACTGCGCCTTGTAGCTCCGGTAGCGGCGGTCGGCCTCGTCCCAGTTCACGACGTCCCACCACGCGCTCACGTAGGCGGGCCGCTTGTTCTGGTACTTGAGGTAGTAGGCGTGCTCCCACACGTCGAGGCCAATGATCGGCTTGGCCCCGTGCATGACCGGGTTGTCCTGGTTGGCGTGGCCGTGGACCCGGAGCCCGCCGTCGCTCTTCAGCTCGAGCCACGCCCAGCCGGACCCGAACTGGCCCGTCGCGGCGGCCTCGAACTTTTCCTTGAACGCGTCGAACGACCCGAACGACTGTTCGATGGCGCTCGCCAGCTCGCCCGTCGGCTGGCCGCCACCGTCGGGGCTCATGATGGTCCAGAAGATGCCGTGGTTGAGGAATCCGCCCCCGTTGTTGCGGACGGCCGTCTGCTTGTCCTCGGGGAGCGCGTCGAGGTTGGCGAGCGTCTCCTCGATGGGCTGATCCGCCCACTTCGTCCCGTTGAGGGCCGCGTTGAGCTTGTCGGTGTAGCCCTGGTAGTGCTTGTCGTGATGGATGCGCATCGTCTCCTCGTCGATCGAGGGCTGGAGCGCGTCGTAGTCGTATGGGAGGGGGGCAGCGTCGAAGGCCATGATGGGGAGAGGGGTGGGGAAAGAGGGATCGTTCTACCCCGCCCCGCCCCGCAGCGTTTCCGCGACCGCCCCGCCCCCGGCCTCGGGCGGGGCGGTCTGTGCCCTACCGAAAGGCGCAGGTGGTGCCGCCCCACAGGTCGGTAACGCGGGCGCCGGGGCCGCTCCCGTCGAGGACCCCGCCCAGATCGCCGGCCGCGAACTCCGTCCCCAGCGACGACGGCCCGACGTCGGCGGCGTACGCCCGGTCCAGGTCGGCCCGAGTGGCGCCGATGCCCAGCCCTGTCATAGTCGTGAGCCGCTCCGAGCCGCTGGACCGGCCGTCGACGGCCCACCCGGCGAACGCACCGTCGGAGAACCAGAGCGTCAGCCCGTCGGACCAGGAGGCGTAGCTGAGCGGGCCGGCGCCGCACTCGTCGTTCACGCCCCGCTCGGCCGGCTCGCCCGCAGACCGCGCCACCGCCCGCACGACGGCACCCTCGGCGTCTCCAAACGCCACCGGCCGGGTCGACCCCGTCTGCGGGTCCACGAGGCGCAGCCCGCCCAGGTCGAGCGCGACCTCGAACGCGCCCGCCGCGCTCGGCGAGGCCGCCTCCCCGCCCTCCGAGTCGTCCTCGACCGGGGGCGGGGAGGGCAGAACGGGCGGGGCGGCGCCTCCAGACTGGCAGCCCGCGAGGGCCATCAAGCCGGCGAGGCCGACGACGAGCGGGGCGCAGAGGCGGCGGAGCACAAAGGGTCCAGGAGGGGCGACGCGAACCGGCCGGCGGCCCCCAAGGTCCCGCCCCGCCCTACCGCAGCGCCGCGAGCATCCGGTCGCGGTCGGCGTCCGTGAGGTCGCCCCGCTCGACGAGCCGGTCGAGCGCGTCGGCGACGGCCGCTCGGTCCGTTCCGCCCGGCGCTGCCGGGGCGGGGCGGACGCCCTGCGCCAGGACCTGCGTCAGCGCCCGCTCGACGTACTCGGCCGCCCCGGGCTGGCCCGAAAAGTCGAGCGTCTCCGTCACCGTCGCCCGCCCCCGGTTGAGATCGATCTGGACCTCGCGCCCACCGAGCAGCTTCCGCTTGACGCGCACGCCCACGACGTCTTCGTAGCGAACCACGCGGGCCGCTTGGAGGTCGTTGTTCTGGAACACGAGCCGGTCGGCCAGGAACAGCGCGCCGTCCTTCGCCGACCCCAGCCGCGTCGCGTCGTAGAGCGCGACCACGTCGCCCGGCGCTACGTCGGGCGCGTAGTCCTGGACCGCCGCGCGGAGCTTCGCGTCCGGGATGTCGGGGCGGACGTAGAGGCCGAGGTCGGGGGCCGTCGGGAGGTACTCGCGGAGGAGGCGTTCCACAGGGCGGGGTACGGGGTACGGGGTACGGGGTACGGGGTACGGGAAGATCACCGACCCGCCCCGCTCGTACCCGAGGCGGGGCGGCAAGTTGTCCCCAAATCACCCGCCCCGCTCACCCGCACGCTCTCCCCCGCCCCGCCCTCTCGATCATGCACGGGCGGGGCGGCAGGTCCAGCAAAGCCGGGCGGGGCGGGCACTCGGCGCCCGTCACTCATCACCCGTGACCCGTCGCTCGCTTAGGGCACCGGCACGATCAGCACGACCGGGTCCGGCGTGTACGCCGCCGTCGCCGCGTCCGAGAGGACGCCCGGGGCGATCCCGAACACGAGGAGCGCGATCGCGCACGCGCCGACCACGACCGCCGTCGCCGTGGCGACCGGGAACGGCCGCTGCGCGTTCGCCGGCGCCTCGTCGGGCGACCGCATCCAGAGCACGACGAGCACGCGGAGGTAGTACGCCCCCGAGACCACGCTCGCCAGCACGCCGAGCACGGCCAGCCACACGAGCCCGGCGTCGACGACGGCCGAGAACACGAGGAACTTGCCCATGAAGCCGGCGAGCGGCGGGAAGCCCGTCAGCGCGAACATGAACACGCCGAGCGCCACGCCCAGGAACGGCCGCCGGTAGCCGGCCCCGGCCAGGCTGTCGAGGTCCTGGTCCGCCCCCTGCTCGTCGTCCCACTCGAGCGCGCCGATCGCCCCGAAGGCGCCCACGTTCATGAGCGTGTACGCGAGGAGGTAGAACAGGGCCGCCCCGTAGCCCGCCGCCGTCCCGGCCGCGAGACCGGCGAGGATGTAGCCGGCGTGGGCGACCGACGAGTAGGCCAGCATCCGCTTCACGTTCGTCTGCACGACCGCGATCACGTTGCCGACCACCATCGTGATCGCCGAGACCGCGACGAGGACCGTCTGCACCGAGCCCTCAACGAGCCCGGCCGGGAGCGCCCGCGCGAGGACGACTGCCAGCGCCGCGAACGTGGCCGCCTTCGACGCCGTCGACATGAACGCCGTCAGCGACGTCGGCGCCCCCTGGTACACGTCGGGCGTCCACATATGGAATGGGACGGCGGAGACCTTGAAAAAGAACCCGACGAGCAGCAGGCCCACGCCGGCCAGGAACAGCCCGGTTCGCCCGGTGAGCAGGACCCCCTCGGCGAGCAGCGACAGCTGCATCGTGCCGGTCGCGCCGTAGAGGAGGGCGACGCCGTAGAGGAAGAACCCGGTCGAGAACGCCCCCAGCAGGAAGTACTTGAGCGCGCTCTCGTTCGCCGTCGACTCCTCGCGGACGAGCCCGGTGAGCACGTAGAGGCACACCGACATCGTCTCCAGCCCGACGAACAGCGTGACCAGGCTGCCGGCCGAGGCCAGCGTGAGCATGCCGGCCGTCGAGAACAGGATGAGCGCGTGGACCTCGCCGTAGTTGCGGCCCAGCCGCGACAGGTACGGCACGGTCAGCGCGAGGCTGCCGACGGCGCCCACGAGGACCACGATGCACGCGAGCGCCGCCGCCCCGCCCACGTACACCTCGCCGCCAAAGGCGACGCCGGGGCGGCCGATGAGGAACGCCTCCCAGACGGCGGCGGCGGTCATCCCTACGCCCGCGATCCACGGGATCGCTGGGCTGTCGTTGCGGAACGAGTCCAGAAGGACGACGAGGACGCCGAGCGCCGCCACGAGGAGGATCGGGGCGGTCGCTGCGAGGTCTTCGAGGAAGAAGTCGTACATGGGGGGCTGTCAGTCCGCCGGGGCGGGGTGGCGCGGGGGCGGGGCGGCCCGCGTCGGTCTCCACTCGTCGTCCTGAGCGTAGCGAAGGATTCCCTCGCCGACGATTCAATCCGTAGGAAAGTGGCTCGGTGGCGGAGCGCGTCGGGCGCTTCGTGTCACGGGCGGGGCGGCCGGGCGCGAAAGGCCCGCCCCGCCCAGGGCGCGCGGCGCTAGATGGCCGACACGCGGCGGGCGAGGTCGAGGTCCTTCTCCGTCACCCGGTTGCCGGCGTCGTGCGTCGAGAGCGAGAGGTGGACCGTGTCGTAGACGTTGGCGATCTCGGGGTGGTGGTCGACGGCCTCGGCCTCGAACGCCACGCGCGTCAGGAACGCGAACGCCGTGCGGAAGTCGTCGAACGAGAACGTCTGCTCGAGCCGGCTCTCCTCGCCGTCCGTCTCGTGACGCCACCCCTCGGGGAGCGCGTCGGCAATCTGGTCGTCGGAGAGCGGGGTGCGGCGGGCGGGCATGGAGAGCGGGAAGCGGTTCGGGAGGGGCGGCGGCGGGGCGTCCGGGGCGGGGTGGTCGCCCGCCCCGCCCGAGCCGGTCCTAGAAGTGGAGGAGCAGGCCGGACGACCGGAACACGGCCTCGACCGTGTGCTGGACGTCGTCGGGGTGCGGGAGCACCCAGCCGCTGAAGAACACGAGCCAGACCACGATGTAGATCGGGACGAGGATCGGGATCGAGTACTTGACCATGTAGGCCACGAACGAGGGCGTGTCGACGCCGCTCGACTCGGCGATCGCCTTGACCATGAAGTTCGGCCCGTTGCCGATGTAGGTCAGCGCGCCCCAGAACACGGACGCGACCGAGATCGCCTGGAGGTAGAAGCCGGTCGGGTCGCCCGGGTGGACGGCGAAGTCGCGGACCATCTCGGGGATGTTCACGTCCATCCCGAACTTGCCCATCGCCGCCGAGAGGAAGCTCACGTAGGTCGGCGCGTTGTCGAGCACGCCGGACAGCACGCCGGTCCCGAAGTAGAACGACGAGACGCCGAGCGCGCTCGCGTTCTCGCTCGCGAACGCGCCGATCAGCGTGAGCGCCGGCTGCATCGTCAGGAAGATGCCGATAAACAGGAAGCCGACCTCCTTGATGGGCTCGAAGTTGAAGTCGTTGCCCTTGAGGATGTCCTTGTTCGCCGTCCGGTAGGCGAGGAACGCCACGGCCCCCATGATCACCTCGCGGATCCCGAACGGGAGGCCAAAGTGGTGGAGGTCGATGATCGTCCCCTCGATGGCCGGGATCACCTTGGGGTCGATAAAGACGGCCGCGATGACGACCGCGAGCCACGCGAACCCGACCTTGCCCTCGATGGCGATGTCGTGGTAGAACGGCCGCTTCCGGTCGACGGGCAGGACCGCCTCGCCCGGCGTGCGGACGTCGGCGACGTCCTGGACGCCGCGGGCCTCGGGGACCGCCGCCCCGCCCGGGACCTCACCGGGGTCGACGTCGATCCCGACCTGCTCGGCGCCCTCGCGGAGGCTCCCCTCCTTGTTCCGGCCGTCGACGACGTAGAAGACAGCCGCGATGGCGAGGATCGTCGGGAGCCAGATGTACCAGACGTGGGCGACGGTCCAGAAGAACGGGACGCCGCGGAGGAAGCCCAGGAACAGCGGCGGGTCGCCGATCGGCGTGAGCGCCCCGCCCACGTTCGAGACGATAAAGATGAAGAAGATGATGTGGTACGCCTTCAGCCGCCCCGCGTTGAGCCGCATGTAGGGGCGGATGAGGAGCATCGAGGCGCCCGTCGTCCCGATAAAGTTGGCCAGGACCCCGCCGACCAGGAGCAGGATCGTGTTGGCCTTCGGGGTGCCGGCAAAGTCGGTCTTGATGAGGATGCACCCGCTCGCGACGTAGAGCGAGCCCAGGAGCGCGATAAAGGCGAAGTACTCCTCGGCCGCGTGCAGGATGGGGATCCCGTCGCCCATGACGAGGAGGTAGTACGCCGCCGTGATGAGGCCGAGCGCGATCGCGATCTTCGGGTAGTTGTGGTGCCAGAAGTGGGCGTAGAACAGCGGCCCCGTCGCGATCATGAGCAGGAGCACCACGAACGGGATCACGAGCCACACGGGCGGGGCGGCGCCGTGGCCGTCGTCGGCGTGCTCGTCGTCGCCGCCGTGGTCGGCGCCAAGGCCTTCGCCGTCGCCCAGCCGCTCGTCGGCGATCTCGCCGCGGCGTTCGATGGCCGCCGCGTCGTCGTCGATGTCGAGAGCCTCGACGCTGGGCGGGGCGTCGATGTCCGCGTCCGTCTGCGCGAGCGCGGGCGGGGCGAACAGGAGGAGGAAGAGCGCGAGCAGCGCGGCGGGGCGGACCATGAGCGGGCGTGGGCGGGGCGGTGGCGGAGGGGCCACGGGGGCTAGTGCGCGACGGCGGGGACAGGCGCGCCGGGGACGGGGACCGGGCCGGACGGCCGCGGCGCCTCGTCGGCGATGGGATCGGGCCACAGGACGGGGACCACGACGGCCACCCCGCCCCCCAAAGCGGCCTCGGCCGCCTCGACGGCCTCGGCCTTGGCGATCGACGTGGCGACGACGGACCGGACGGCGAGCTCGGAGCGCTCGAGGAACGGGGCGGGCCAGAACCCTAGCACCAGCATGAGCGCGGCCAGCGGGACGAGGATGCCCAGCTCGCGGCCGTTCAGGTCCTTCATCGTCGCGTTCGCCTCGCTCGTGACCTCGCCGAAGAACGTCCGGTAGACCATCCACAGCAGGTAGACGGCGGCGAAGATCACGCCCGTCGTGGCGACGGCGATGAGGGCGGGGTGGCCCAGCGTCGGCGACTGCCACGACCCGATGAGGATCATGAACTCGCCCACGAACCCGTTCAGCCCGGGCAGGCCAGCCGACGCGAACACGCTGAACAGCATGAAGAACGTCAAGACGGGGACGGTCTTGGCGATGCCGCCGTAGTCGGCCATCGCGCGCGTGTGGCGCCGCTCGTAGAGCATCCCGATGATGAGGAACAGCGCGCCCGTCGAGAGCCCGTGGTTCACCATCTGGATGAGGGCGCCCTGGACGGCGATCGTCTGGAACGCGAACACGCCGAGGACCACGAACCCGAGGTGGCTCACCGACGAGTACGCCACGAGCTTCTTCATGTCCGTCTGCGCGAACGCCACGAGCGCGCCGTAGACGATCCCGATGACGGCCAGGATGCCGACCGGGAGGGCCAGCGCCTCGGACGCGTTGGGGAAGAACGGGATGACGAACCTCAAGAGCCCGTACGTCCCCATCTTGAGCAGCACGCCGGCGAGCACCACCGACCCGCCCGTCGGCGCCTGCGTGTGGGCGTCGGGGAGCCACGTGTGGAGCGGGAACAGCGGGACCTTGATCGCGAACGCCAGCCCGAACAGGACGAAGAGCGCGTACTGCGCGCCGATCGGGACGCCGAACGAGACCAGCTTGTACCAGTCGGTCGTGAACACGCCCCCGTTGACGGCGTCGCCGGCCTCGAAGCCCAGCCAGATCACGCCGACCAGCATCAGGAGCGACCCGACGAGCGTGTACAGCACGAACTTGACGGCCGCGTAGATGCGGTCCTCCCCGCCCCAGATGCCGATGATGAACACCATCGGGATCAGCGTGAGCTCGAAGAAGACGTAGAACAGGAAGACGTCGAACGAGAGGAACACGCCGAGCACGCCGGTCTCCAGCAGCAGCATGAGCGCGTAGTACCCCTTGTGCAGCTTGCCGATGTAGGTCCACGACGAGAGCACGATGACCGGCCCCAGGAGCGTCGTGAGCAGGACCAGCAGCAGGTTCAGCCCGTCGATCCCGATGTAGTAGCTGATGTCGATGCCGCCGAACCACGGCGCGCGCGTCGCGAGCTGCGGCGCGAGCGCCGTCGAGGCCGCCGGGTCGAACGCCGCCCACAGCCCGAGCGACAGCACGAACGTGGCCGTGGTAAAGGCCAGGGCCGTCCACCGGACCGCGCTCACACCCGGCACCACGAGCACGGCCAGCGCGCCCAGGGCGGGGAGGAACAGGATGAGCGAGAGGAGCCAGTCAGCCATTAAACGGGGGGACGTAGAGGCGTCGCGGTGCGGCGTCTCCGCCGGGGACCAAAGGGGTGGGGCGGGGCGGGCTCACCGCCCCGCCCGGGCGCAGCGCGCGGCCGGTCGCGGCGTGGGCGGGGCGGCCCTCCCCCACCCCGCCCTCGGCGGGCGGGGCGGTCGCGCCACAGCGAGAGGGCGGGGCGGCGATCACGTGAACAGGAGCAGCGCGACGACGCCGAGCACGCCGAGCACGACGGCGAAGGCGTACGTCTGAACCACGCCCGTCTGCAGGCGGCGGAGGCGCGAGGCGGACTCGCGGATGGAGCCGGCCATGCCCATCACGGCGCCGTCGACGCCCTTCTTGTCGAACGGGGCGAGCCCCTTGCGCGAGCCCTCGACGATGGGGTCGACGACGGCCGCGTCGTAGGCCTCGTCCCAGTACCACTTGCGCGAGGCCGGGCGGTACAGGAAGCCCATGAGCCGGCGGATGCCGCGGTCGGCCTCGGGGCCGCGCGGGCCGAACCGGAGCCCGACCCAGGCGAAGGCCACGCCGGCGATCGCGATGAGGGCGCCGACGCCGAGGAGCATCCACGTGGTAAAGGCCGTCGGGAGATCCTCGTGGATCAACTCGGCGACGGGTCCGCCGTAAGCCTGCCCGAGCCAGTGGTGGATCCACGAGTCCGGCAGCCCGAACGTCTCGGTGATGACGGGCGGGAGGCCCAGGAAGCCGCCGACGACGGAGAGCCCGGCGAGCACCCAGAGCGGGACGGTCATCGTCCACGGGCTCTCGTGCGGGTGCGTGTCGAGCGCGTCGGGCCAGCGCGGGTCGCCCTCGAAGGTGAGCAGGTAGGCCCGCGTCATGTAGATGGCGGTCAGGAGCGCCGTCACGAGCCCGACGCCCCAGACGAGGTAGCCCACGAGGTGCCCGTCGTAGCCGTACTCGAACGCCTTGAACAGGATCTCGTCCTTCGAGAAGAACCCGGCGAGCCCGGGGATGCCGGCGATCGCGAGCGTCGCGATCAGGAAGGTCCACCGCGTCGACGGCATGTAGCGCTTGAGGCCGCCCATCGTGCGCATGTCCTGGGCGTCGAACGGGCCGTCGTAGGGGAGCGTCGCGTAGCCACGGGCGGGGCGGGCCTGTCGGGCCTTGGCGTCCTCCTCGAAAGCGCCCGCCCCGCCCTCCTTGAACGGGTCGTTGGCGGCCTCGGAGCCGAGCGGGGTGTCGTGCGTGCCCGGGCCGTGCGGCCCCGGGATGAGCCCCTTGTGCTCCAGCTCGTGCTCGACGTGGTGCATCGAGTGGATGACGCTCCCCGAGCCCAGGAACAGGCACGCCTTAAAAAAGGCGTGCGTCATGACGTGGAAGATGGCCACGAAGTAGGCGCCGACGCCGGCCGCCAGGAACATGTAGCCCAGCTGGCTGACCGTCGAGTAGGCCAGCACCTTCTTGATGTCGTTCTGCGTCATGGCGACCGTCGCCGCCATGATGGCCGTGAGCGCGCCGACGACGGCGATGATCTGCATGGCGCCCGGCGCGAGGAGCACGAGCGCGCTGAGCCGGGCGAGCAGGTACAGCCCCGACGTCACCATGGTCGCCGCGTGGATCAGGGCACTGACCGGGGTCGGCCCGGCCATGGCGTCGGGGAGCCACACGAAGAGCGGGATCTGCGCGCTCTTGCCCGTCGCCCCGATAAAGAAGAGGAGGCACACCCAGAACCCGACCGGCCCGTCGAAGAGCGCGAGCGTCTCGGGCGCGAGCAGCGTCGTAAAGTCGAGCCCGAACGCGCCCGGCCGCGCCGCCGTCACCGTCTGGAAGACGATGAACATGGCGAGCAGGAAGGCGAAGTCGCCGATGCGGTTGACGATGAACGCCTTGTTGGCCGCCGCCGAGTTCTTGAGGTCGGTGTACCAGAACCCGATGAGGAGGTACGAGCACAGCCCGACGCCCTCCCACCCGAGGAACAGCACGGGCAGGTTCTCCGCGAGCACCAGGTTGAGCATCGCGAAGATGAACAGGTTCAGGTAGGCGAAAAAGCGCCAGAACCCGGGGTCCCCCTTCATGTACCCGATCGAGTACAGGTGGATGAGCGAGCCCACGCCGGTGACGACGAGGGTCATGAGCAGCGAGAGCTGGTCGATCCGGTAGGCGAAGTCCACCTGGAGGTCGCCGGCCGTGAGCCACGTGAAGTAGCGGACGACGTACGGGGCCTCGAACCCGAAGAACAGCGCGCACGTGACGGCGAACGGGACGGCCACGGCGACGAGCGCCAGCCCGCCCACGACCCACTCCTGCTTCCGGTAGCCGGGGGCGAACAGGCCCATCATCCCGTTGAACGCCGCCATGAGCAGCGGGGGGAGCAGGATGAGCCGGACGAGGAGTTCCATCGGGGAGGGGACGTAGGGACGGGGGGACTAGGGACTGGGCACGCGGCGAATGGAGTCCCTAGTCCCCATTCGCCAGTCCCGGGGCGTCAGCCCCTAAACAGGCGGATTTCGTCGACGTTGATCGTCAGCTTGTTGCGGAAGAGCGCGATGACGATGGCGAGCCCGACCGCAGCCTCGGCGGCGGCGACGGAGATGACGAAAAAGACCAGGATCTGCCCCTCCACGTCGCCGAAGGCCTGGCTGAAGGCGACCAGCGAGAGGTTCACCGAGTTCAGCATGAGCTCGACCGAGAGGAACACGACGATCACGTTCCGGCGGAGGAGGACGCCGAGCACGCCGATCGTGAAGAGCACGGCGCTCAGCGAGAGGTACCAGGTGAGGTCCATGCGTTCGGTACGGGGTACTAGGTACGGGGTACGGCTAGACGGTGGGCGCAGAGGGTACCCTGTACCCTGTGCCGCGGTACCGACGTCACACGAAGCGTTTCTTGGCGAGGAGCACGGCGCCGATCGTGGCCGCCAGGAGCAGGGCAGCGATGATCTCGAGAGAGAACGCGTGCCGGGTCAGGAGCGCGACGCCGAGCGCCACGACCGACGTCTCGACCACGGGCTCCGCTGCGACGGGCGCATCGGGGAGGCCGACGAGGCGGACCGAGACGACGGCTAGGAGCAGGGCCAGCACGCCGACGCCGGCCACGAACGCGGCCGCGCGCGCCCACGAGAACCCGCTGAGCGTCGGCGCCTCCTCGAGGTTGAGGAGCATGATCACGAACAGGAACAGGACCATGATGGCCCCGGCGTAGACCAGGACCTGCACGACGCCGATGAACGTCGCGTTCAGCGTCAGGTACAGGCACGCGAGCGCCAGCATGGTCTGGACCATCCAGAGCGCGCTCGCGACTGGGCTCCGCGAGACCAGCATGCCGACGGCGCCGGCGACGGCGAAGACGGCGAAGACGAAGAAGAGGAACAGCTCCAGCATGAGGGGCGGACCCGGAGGGCGAGGGGCACCGGGCGGCAACAGAGCGGCCGGCGGGCCGAAGATACCGGCCCGCCCGGGGCGCGGACAACCAACGTGCCCCGCGAGCGGGATGAATGGGTGAAGAGCCGCCGCCCCGCCCACCGGGCGGCGCACGAGGCCCGCCCCGCTCGCGCGTGGGCGGGGCGGGGCGGTCGACGGGCGGGTGCGACCACCCCGCCCGACCACCCCGTCCCATGCGGACGGCGCCGCCGCCAGGACACGCGGCGCTTCGGCGGACGGGGCGGGGTGGGGATGGACGCCGCCCCGCCCGGGCTCGCGGTGCCGCGCGTCGGCTCCGCGTGTGCAACCGGCCTATCTTTTCCCCCGTCTGCCGGACCGCATGGACGCCGCCTCCCCCCTACCCGCCCCCGCACGCCGCGTCCGCAAGCGGGACCTCGTGCTGCCCGTCGCGCTGAGCCTCAGCGCCCTCGCCGTCGTCCTGTGGCTGACGTACGAGCCGGGCACGTTCAGCGCCGTCCGCGACACGTTCAACCCGTGGATCCTCCTCGGCGCCGTCGGCGCGCTGGGCGTGCAGATCACGTCGGGCGGGCTGAGGCTCCGCCACGTCTCGGGCGGCGCCCTCTCGGTGCCGGGGGGGCTCCGGTCGCAGGTGACGTGGGACTTTATGTCGGCCGTCACGCCGTCGGCGCTGGGCGGGGCGCCGTTCGCGGCCTTCTTTATCGCCCGGGAAAACAAGGTCCCCTACGGCGAGATCACGGCGGTCATGCTGTTCGCCATGCTGATGGACCAGATCTGGTTCGCCCTGCTGATCGTGGTCCTGTACCTCTCGGCGATCTGGGTGCCCGTGTTTCCGACCGGGCTGGGCGCGGCCGGCATCGGGACCGTCGCGGCGTACCTGGGCGGGATGCTGATCTACATCGCGTTCTTCGCCTACGCCACGCTGTTCCGTCCCGAGCTCATCGAGCGGCTCGCGAACTGGGTCGTCCACTTCCGGTGGCTCCGGCGGTTCGAGCCGACGGTCCAGCGCGAGGCGCGGCGGCTGCGGCGGCAGGCCCGCGTGCTCCGCAGCAAGCCGGCCGCCTTCTACCTGAAGGGCGCCGCCTACACCGCGTTCTACTGGGCGGGGCGGTACGGGATCGTGTTCCTCGTCGCCCTCAGCTTCTGGCGCGACTTCCGCCACGTCCTGTTCGTGCTCAGGACGGCCGGCATGTGGCTGGCGGGGCTGGCCATGCCCACGCCGGGCGGGTCGGGCGGCATCGAGGCGCTCTACGTCTTCTACCTCGCCCCGCTCCTCCCGCCCGGCTACGGCGGCCCGGCGCTGCTCACGTGGCGGCTCCTGACGTACTACCTCATCCTCGTGCTGGGCTTCTTCGTGGCCGGGAGCGCCGTCCGGTCGCTCCTGGCCGGCGAGCGGCCGCCGACCGAGCCGCCGAGCGGCGACGGGCAGCCCGAGGCGGTCCCGCTCGTGACGCCGCTGACCGAGCCGTCGGCCGGCGTCCCCCCCGCCCGGTGAGCGCCACCCCGCCCCCGGATTCCACGCCGCAGTCCGCGCCCCGCCCGGTCGAGGCGCGCCGCGCCGAGGCCGACGCCTACGACGTCCGGCGCGTCCACACGTCGCTCCGGTTCGGGTCGGCGTCCGACCGCTACGCGGCGTGGATCGGGCAGGTGTACCCGCGCGACGTGTGGGGCGGGGAGGTGACGACGCGGAAAAAGCGCGTGGGCGGCGAGAGCGTCGAGGAGCGCCTGCTGCCGGTGGCGTCCGTCGAGGACTACTTCCTCCACTTCGGCGTGCTCGAAATCGACTCGACGTACTACCGCCCGCTCGTCGAGGAGACGGGGAAGCCCGCGCCCGGGCTGTTCCAGCTCCAGCACTACAACGACGCCGCGCCGGCGACGGCCCGGTTCCTCCTCAAGGTGCCGCAGCAGGTCGTAGCACGCCGGCTCCGCCGGAAGGTCGACGGCCGGTGGACCTACGTCGAGAACCCGGACTACCTCGACCCGGCCCTCTTTACCGACCGCTTTCTCCACCCCGCCCAGAAGGCGCTCGGCGTGAAGCTGGCCGGCGTGATCCTGGAGCAGCCGTACGAGCGCGCCCGCGACAGCCCGGACCCCGACACGTTCGTGGCCGAGTGGGACCGCTTCGTCGCGGACGTCCCCAACGACACGCCGCTCCACTTCGAAATCCGCTCGTCGCACCAGCTTACGCCGGTTTACCTCGAGTGGCTTGCGAACCGCGATCTCGGGTTCTGCTTTAGCCACTGGCAGTGGCTCCCGCCGATTATCGACCAGTGGCGGCTGGTCGGCGAGCGATTCACGTCGGCGTCGGGCGGGGCGGTCCTCCGCCTGATCCAGCCGCGCGACATGAGCTTCGACGACTCGTTCCGGCTGGCCTACCCGTTCGAGGCGCCGGCGCCGGGCCTGAGCGACACGCGCGACGCGCGCCGCATGGTCGACGAGGCGACGGCGCTCATGTACCAGGCGGTCGAGGCCGGGGTGACGCTGGACGTGGTCTGCAACAACCGGGCGTGGGGCAACGCGCCGGACCTCGCGCGGACGCTCGCGAACCGCTTTTTAGATTTCGCCGAGCGGAAGGGGGCGTAGAACGGAGGGATCGGCGGGACGCGGGATGGAGGGATGAGCAGACGCGACCGTGCCCACCCCGCCCGCGGTGGGCGGGGCGGCCTGCGCCGCCGGGAGAGCGGGTGCTCACGTTGCCTGAGACCGCCCCGCCCCCACCCCGTCCTCTTTGAGCCGTCCGCGTGGGCGGGGCGGTCAGGCCGCGGCCGGGGGGAACAGCGTGTAGATCGTGGCGACGGGCGGGGCGGCGGGCTCCTCGGCCCGCTCGGCGACGGCGTCGGCCGCGCGGCGCTGGCCGGCGGCGATCTGCTGGACCTGCCGGCGGACGCGGCGTGCGCGGCGCCGGGCGGAGCGGTTGAGGACCGAGTTGAGCTGGAGCCGGATGGCCTCGGTCGTGCGCGGGCCGACGCCGTCGAGGTCCTGGAGCCGCCCGTCGTGGGACGCCCGCTCCAGCTCGGCCAGCGACTCGATGCCCAGCTCCGTCACGAACCGCTGCGCGAGCGCGCGGCTCACGCCGGGGAGCGTGGCGAGGAGCGCGACGGGGTCCTCGGCGCGGAGGAGCCGGTCGCGCAGCCCGATCCGCCCGGTCTCGACGTACTGCGCGATGTGGTGCGCCAGGCTCACGCCGACGCCGGGGAGCGCCGTGAGCGCATCGCGCCCGCCCTCGCCGTAGAGCCGGGCCACAGGCTCGTCGAGCTCGCGGAGCATCGCGGACGCCTGGAGGTAGGCCTGGACGCGGTACGGGTTCGTCTCGCCGCGCCGGACGAGGACTTCGGCCATCTGCTCGAGGGCCTCGGCGAGTTCTACGTTCGTCGGTCCGATGGACGTCATGGGTCGCGGAGTCAATGTGGTCCAAGATCGGGAGCTTGGGTGACATGTGTCCGTCACACCCTCACGGCGTACGGAACCACCCCGCCCGCCCCTGCCGGGGCCGGTTTGGGCGGGGCGGGGTGGGCATGTGCGGACGGGCTCTCTCGTGCCCACAGACCACGGGCGGGGCGGCCACCTCGGGGCGACCGTGCCCCCGCCCCGCCCTACTCGAACTGCGACTGGAACGCGGCGAACGCCTCGCGCAGCCGGGCGACCTCGGCCTCCAGCGCGGCGACTCGCTCCTCCAGATCCCCCGCCCCGCTCCCGCCTGCGGGCGGGGTGGTGGACGCTGAGGGCGGGGTGGCCTCGGCGGGCGGAGCAGCCTCGGGCTCGTCGGCGTGCGGCTCGCCGGTTTGTGGCTCGCCTGAGAGCGCGTGGGCGTAGCGGTCGGCCGACTGCCCCGGCGCCCGGTCCAGGCGGACGGCGAGCGGCTCGTCGCGGTCGCCGAGCATCCACAGCGCCTCCTCGGCCGCCTCGGTGCTCTCGAAGTCGGCCATCCGCCCCGCCCGCGTGCGCACCTCGCCGGCCGTCTGCGGCCCACGGAGCAGGAGCACGGCGAGCGCGGCCAGCTCGCGCCGCGACAGGCCGAGCGCGCGGTCGAGGTTCTGGCGGAACTTGGCGACCCGGTGCCCCGCCCCGCTCGTGGTCCCGACGAGCCCGCGCCGGCCCAGCCGGTCGAGCGCCGCCGTCACCTCGCGCTCCGAATAGTCGACGACCGGATCGCGCGCCGTCTTCTGGTTGCACGCGCCGACGAGCGCGTTGAGCGAGAGCGGGTAGCTGTCGGGCGTCGCGAGCGCCTTCTCGACGAGGGCGCCGACGACGCGGACTTCGATGGCGTCGAGCGTGGGGCGGGGCATGGGCGGGGTGGGTACGGGGTACGGGGTACGGGGTACGGGGTACGGGGTACGGGGTACGGGGTACGGGGTACGGGAAGGTGCCCGCCCCGCCCGCGCGGCGCAAGCCCGTTCGGGCAGACCGCCGCCCCGCCCGACGGCGCGCGGGCGGGGTGGAGACGAGCCCGGCGCGCCCCGTCACCCCGCCCCGCCCCGCCCGACGGCCTCCGCCACCTCGGCGTCGAACAGTCCGTCCCACGCAGGCGGGGGCGGGGCGGTGAACGTCAGGGGCTCGCGGCGCGTCGGGTGCTCCAGCGTCAGGCGGTAGGCGTGGAGGGCGATGCCGCGGCCGCCGGCGAACGGGGTCCGGTTGCCGTACCGGAAGTCGCCGAGGACGGGCGCGCCGAGCGCCGCGAGCTGGACGCGGATCTGGTGCTTGCGGCCCGTCTCCAGGTCGACGTCCACGAGCGTTCGGTCCGCCCGCGATGCGAGGACGCGCCAGGAGAGCGCCGCCCGCTTGGCACCCGGCGCGCCCTCAGCGACGACGGCGACCGCCCCGCCCGCGGACGAGAGCCAGTCCTCGCGCCGCCCCGCCCCATTGAGGCGTCCGTCAACGACGGCGAGGTAGCGCTTCTGGACAGCGCGGCGACGGAACTGGTCGCTCAGGCGCGACGCCGCCTTCGACGTCCGCGCGAGGGCTACGACGCCGCTCGTCGGCCGGTCGAGGCGGTGGACCAAGCCGACGAACACGTTGCCCGGCTTGTCGAACCGCTCCTTGAGGTACGCCTTCGCGAGCGTCACGAGGTCCGCATCGCCCGTCGCGTCGCCTTGCGCGAGGAGGCCGGGCGGCTTCGAGACAACGAGCAGGTGGTTGTCCAGGTAGACAACCCGAAACGGCGCCTCGCCCGGATCGAGACCTCCGGTCGGGGCGGGGCGGGGAGGTCCGTCGTCGGGCGGGGCGGCGCTCACGACGGACGGAACGCAGCGGACGGGGCGCGGCCGACCGGCCTTGCCCCCCCGCACCCCGTACCGAGTACCCCGTACCCCTTCACGCCACCGGCTCAGGCTCCGGCTCCACCGGCTCTCCGACGAACCGGATGACGCCGACGAGGACGAGCGCGCAGATCGGCATCATGACCCACCACGGCACGTTGAACCCGGTCGGGATCGTCCCCAGCAGGAGCGCCACCCCGCCCGTCGTGAGCGCGTACGGGAGCTGCGTGCGGACGTGGTCGATGTGGTCGCAGCTCGACGCGAGCGACGACAGGATCGTCGTGTCCGAGATCGGCGAGCAGTGGTCGCCCCAGACGGCGCCGGCCAGGACCGCGCTCACCGTCGAGTAGATGATGTGGTGGTACTCGCCCGACGTGTGGAGCCCGTCGGCGGCCAGCACGCCCCAGGCGAGCGGGATCACGAGCGGCATGAGGATCCCCATCGTCCCCCATGACGACCCCGTCGAGAACGCCGTCGCGGCCGCCAGCAGGAACACGATGGCCGGGACGAACCCGGGCAGGACGGCCCCCGAGAGCGCGTCGACTAGGACGTCGGCCGTGCCGAGCGCGTCGTTCACGTTCGCGAGCGACCACGCCAGGACCAGAATGACGATGGCGAGCAGCATCGTCCGCATCCCGGCGTACCACGCGTCGATGGTGTCGCCCAGCGTCAGGATCCGCTGCCCGACCGTCAGCGCGACCGCCGTCAGGACCGAGGCGAGCGACGCCCACATCATGGCCGTGTAGCTGTTGGCCTCGCCGACGACGTTGGTGATCGTCATCTCCGCCCCGCCCTCGATCACGGCCGCGCGGCCGGTGATGAACAGGCCCGCGAGGACGCCCACGACCAGGACGGCGATGGGGAGCACGGCGTTGATGAGCCGCTTGGGGGCGTCTGGGGGCGGGGCGGTCGCCTCGGCCTCGGCCTCGGCCGCCTCGGCGTTCGAGCCCGGCCGGAACAGCTGTCCCGTCTCGCGCGCCCGGCGCTCGGCGGCCAGCATCGGCCCAAAGTCGCGGCGCGTCCCCGCGACGAGGTAGACGAAGAACAGCGCGAGGATGGGGTAGAACGAGTACGGGATCGAGTTGAGGAAGACCGAGTAGGCGCCCTCGTCGTAGTCCGGGAGATCGGCGATGGCCGTCCCGATGAGGCCCACCTCGTACCCGATCCAGGTCGTCGTGAGCGCGAGGCACGCGATCGGCGCCGCCGTCGAGTCGACGATGTAGGCCAGCTTTTCGCGGCTCACGCGGAGCCGGTCCGTGATCGGCCGCATCGTCCCGCCGACGATGAGCGTGTTGGCGTAGTCGTCGAAGAAGACGGCCGTCCCCAGGAGCGCCGTCGCCATCTGCCCCCGCCCCGCCGACCGCGCCCACTTGGTGGCGACGTCGACGATGGCGGCCGTCCCGCCGTTCTTCTGGATGAGCCCGACCGTCCCCCCGATCATCAGCGTAAAGATGATGATGGCCGCGTGGTCGGCGTCGGCGAGCGCGGCGAGCACGTAGACCTGGACCGTCGCGAAGAGGCCCGTAAACCATCCCGTCGCGAGGTCGCCGGTGACGATCCAGGCGCCCAGCCAGACGCCGAGGAACAGGGCCGCGATGACCTGGCGGAACAGGAGCGCCGCCGCGATCGCGATGAGGGCGGGGAGGATGGCGAGCCACCCGACGTTGCGGCCGTCGGCCTCGGCGACCGCGGCGGACGCCTCCGCATCCGCCGCGTCCAGGTCGTGGACCACCGCGTCGGCGGGCGGGGCGGGCACGACGGGCGCGGCGTCGGGCGGCGGCGGCGCCTGGAGCGTGACCGGCGCCTCCGGCGGGGGCGCGGGGTCGGGCACCGCCGCGTCCTGGGCGAGCGCGGGCGGGGCGGCCAGCGCGAGGAGAAGCACGGCCAGCAAGGCCCGGACCACCCCGCCCCGCCCACGAGAGGAGAACGCCGCCGAGGGCGGGGCGGCCAGCGCGGGCGGGGCGCCGGACGCGGGAGCGTACTCCCCCCATCCCTCATCCCCCATCCCTGTATTCCTCTTCCTCATGCCGTTCCAAAGATGCGGTCGCCGGCGTCGCCGAGGCCGGGCCGGATGAACTTGTCGGCGTCGAGCTCGCGGTCGAGCGCGGCCGTGACCACGTCGACGTCCGGGTGCTCGGCGTCGAGGCGGGCGACGCCCTCGGGGGCGGCCACGAGGCAGACGAACGAGAGGTCCGTCGCCCCGCGCTGCTTGAGGTGGCCGAGCGCGCCCGACGCCGACCCGCCCGTCGCCAGCATGGGGTCGACGACGAACACGCGGGCGTCGGCCACCTGCGGCGGCACGTTCGAGTAGTAGTCGACCGGCTCGTGCGAGGCCTCGTCGCGGTACATGCCGAGGTGGCCGACGCGGGCCTCGGGCACGTAGCGCACGAACCCGTCGACGAGCCCGAGCCCGGCCCGCAGGACCGGCACCACGACGACCTCGCGGGCCAGCCGGTCGCCCTCGGTCTCTTCGAGCGGCGTGGCTACGCGGACCGGCTCGACGGGCAGCGTCCGCAGCGCCTCATAGGCCAGGATCGACGACACGTCGGCGAGTGTGCGGCGGAACGCGCCGTAGGGCGTGGTCCGGTCGCGGAGCGTGGTCAGCGCGCGCTTCAGGAGCGGGTGGTCGACGACGGTGAGCATCGGGCGGGGCAGCGAGGGCGGGGCGGCGGGAGGTCCACCCCGCCCTCGGCGGGCGGGGTGGCGGGCGGCTACTTCGGGCGCCGCTTGTTCGCCTGCTTCTCGGCCACGACCCGCTTGTGGACCTCGGCGTTCTCGCGCCACGGCTTGCGCTCGAAGTAGCTGTCGGTCAGCTTTTTGAGCGTGCCCGAAAGCAGGATCAGCGCGAGCACGTTGGGGAGCGTGACCAGCGAGAGCGCGACGTCGCCGAGGTCCCAGATCGTCGTCACGGCCAGGACCGCGCCGATAAAGTGCATCACGACGAACACGGCCTTGAACGGTAGGATGGCCTTGGTCCCGAACAGGTAGTTCGCGCACCGGTCGCCGTAGTAGCTCCACGAGATCGAGGTCGAGATCGCGAACAGGATGACCGAGAACAGGACGATCGAGCCGCCCAGCCCGCCCAGCCCGATCGGGGCCAGGCCGCGCTCGAAGGCCAGCGTCGTGAGCGGCGCCGACGTCCGGACGGTGTTGCCGTAGAGCGTCTCCCGGACGGTGCCGTCGGCGTCGCGGGCGACGCGGAGGTCGGGGTCGATGGTGCCCGTGAACGGCCGCGTCTGCGCCTCGTCGACGTAGAGCGTATCGACGCCGACGCTGAACCGGCCGAGCCGCGGCCCGTCGAGCGTCTGGGCCATCCCCTCCTCGTACGAGATCGCGTCCTGGCCGAGGTAGGGCGTGTACCCCGTCTCGCGGTCGCCCTCGACGAACGACACGTTGCTCGCGCCCAGGTCGAGCGGAGCGGGCGCCGTCGCCTCGAACGCGCCCGTCGTGACCAGGACGAGGCCGGTCATGGTGCAGATCAGGATCGTGTCGATAAAGGGCTCCAGGAGCGCGACCGCGCCCTCGGAGACCGGCTCGTCGGTCTTGGCCGCCGAGTGGGCAATCGGCGCCGAGCCTTGACCGGCCTCGTTCGAGAAGAGCCCGCGCTGGACGCCGTAGAGCATCGTCAGCAGGAACACGCCGGCGCCCGTCCCGGCGACGCCGGACGTGGGGTTGAACGCCTCGGAGAAGATCCGGCCGAAGGCCGCCGGGATCTCGCCGATGTTGAGGACCAAGATGAGGAGGGCGCCGGCGACGTAGATCGCGGCCATCACCGGGGCCACGATCGAGGTCACCTTGCCGATCCGGCTGATGCCGCCCAGGATCACGATGCCGACGATCGTCGCGGTCACGAGCCCGGTGATCCAGGGGTCGACGCCGAACGTGTCGAACACCTGGGTCGCGACCGTGTTGGCCTGGACGGCGTTGCCGGTCATGAACGAGGTGACCATGAGGGCGAACGCGAAGAACACCGCGACCGGCTTCCACTTGCGCCCGAGCCCGCGCTCGATGTAGTACATCGGGCCGCCGGAGACGGAGCCCTCCCACGCCTTCCCGTCCTCGTCGTGGTGGACGTCGCGGTACTGCTGGGCGAGCGTGACCTCGGAGTACTTCGTGGCCATCCCGAGCAGGGCCGTGATCCACATCCAGAACAGCGCGCCGGGCCCCCCGATGTGGATCGCGAGCGCGACGCCGGCGATGTTGCCCACGCCGACCGTGGCCGAGAGCGCGGTCGTGAGCGCCTGGAAGTGGCTCACGTCGCCGGGCTCGTCGGGGTCGTCGTAGCGCCCGGTCGCGACGGCGAACCCGTGCCCGAGCCGCCGGAACTGGATGAACCCGAGCCGGACCGTCAGGAACAGGCCCGTCCCCAAGAGGCCGATGACGAGGGGCCACCGGAGCACGTTGTTGACGGCGTCGATGATCTGGGAGAGAACCTCCATGCGGACGGGCGGGGCGGGGGGAACAGGGCGCGGGGTGAAGCAGCCGCGAACGACGGCGGCGAAGATAGCGACGGGCTCGGGGACGGCCCGATACGGAGTCGGGGCCGGCGAGGAAAGTCGGCCCGCCCCGCCCCGCCGCGGCGCGTCCAGCCAGACGCCGAGGGCGGGGCGGGTTACTCCGTGAGGTCGTCCAGCATCGCCTCCACGAACTCGCGTCGCGCCGCGTCGGCCGAGTCGGCGAGGACGAGGAACCGGGCGAGGTCGACGCGCGCCGCCGCCGTGTCGCCGGCGGAGAGCCGCACCACGCCGCGGTCGAGCGTGTGCCGCGGGTCGCGGGGCGCCAGGCGGACCGCCGCGTCGAGGTCGGCCAGCGTCTCGGCCCACCCCGCCCCGTCGCGGGCCTGGGCCACGAAGGCGCGGTGGCCGTAGAGCCGGTCGAGCGGCGTCGCGTGGGCCGCCCCGCCCTCGGCGGCGTCGATGGCCGCCGTGAGGTCGGCGTAGGCGCGCTCGGCGTCGGCGTCCGGGTCGGTGCCCTCCGCCGAGCGTGTCCAGTAGCACAGCCCGCGCGTGGCGAGCGCGTCGACCGAGCCGGGCACGCGGGCAATCGCCGTGTCGAGCGCGGCGATCCCGGCGTCGGCGGCGCCCGCGCGGCAGGTGTCGAGCGCGGCGGCCACGGTCGCGGCGGCGACCGGCCCGCCCGATCCGCCCTCGGCCGCCGGCTCCGCGCCGCACGCCGCCACGGCCACCGCCAGCGCGGCGACGAACGCGGGCGGGGCGGCCAGCCGCCCTCTCCCCCGCCCCGCCCGGCCGCCCCGCCCGGCCACTACAGCGACTCGGGGTCGACCTCGACGAGCCGCCCGCGGACGAGCGCGAGCGTCCGCGCGGGGAAGGCTTTGACGAGGCGGTAGTCGTGGGTGGCCATCAGGAGCGCCATGCCCTGGCGGTGGAGGCGGACGAGCAGGCGCTGGACCTCGTCGGCCACGCGCGGGTCCAGGTTGCCGGTCGGCTCGTCGGCCAGCATCAGGAGCGGGTCGTTGACGAGCGCGCGCGCGACGCACGCCCGCTGCTGCTCGCCGCCCGACATCTCGCTCGGGCGCGCCTTCGCGCGGTGGCTCAGGCCGACCGACGCGAGCGCCCGCAGCGCCCGCTCCTTCACCTCGCGCCGGCGGACGCCCGTCGCGTAGAGCGCGAAGGCGACGTTCTCGTACGCGCTCCGGTCGGGGAGCAGCTGGAAGTCCTGGAACACGACGCCCAGCATCCGCCGGAGGTGCGGGACGTCCTTCTCCTTCGTCGTGTCCGACGCGTACGGCCCGACGCGGACGAGCCCGCCGGCCGGGCGGACGTCCATGTACAGGAGCTTGAGGATGGTCGACTTCCCGCTCCCGGTCGGCCCGATGAGGTAGGCCATCTCGCCGCGCGCGAGCGTCAGGTTGAGGTCCGAGGCCACCTCGACGCGGTGGCCCGTGGGGTCGGTGTAGCCCACGGCCACGTTCTTGATCTCCACGAGCGGGCGCTCGCGCGGAGGCCCGGCGGCGGGCGCGGCGGCGCGGTCGAGGACGGAGTCCATGCGGGCGGGGCGGGGGGAACCGGCGAGGCCCAAAGCTACGCGCGGGCGCTACGGCTGAGCGCCGGGCGGGGCGGTTCTAGGCGGGACGGGCCTGGGCGGGGCGGCGGAGGACCCAATGCACGCGCTCCGTCTCGGCCGTCGCGGGATCGGTCGAGAAGCCGTCGTAAGCGGCCACCTCGTCGAGCGGGCTCGCCGCGACGAGCGCGCGGACCGCCTCGACCGAGTACGCCCGCTGGACGTGCGTCTCGGTCGTCCGGCTGCCGTTGGGCCGCGTGAGCGTGAACGTCGTCGTGTGGAGTCCGGCCTCGGCGTCGTAGCGGCTCGTGCGGAGGTAGCGGAAGGCGTCGGTCTCGCCGGCGTCGTCGAACCCGTCCGGGTGGGCCAGCGAGTTGGCCGGCGTCGACTGGTCGACGACCGCCACCCCGCCCGGCACGAGCGCGCCCGCGATGTGGCCGAGGAGCGCCGCAACGTCGGCCTCGTCGAGCAGGTAGTTCAGCCCGTCGTACACGAGCACGACGGCGTCGGCGGGCGGGGCGGGCACCGGCTCCCGGAAGTCGGCGACGCCGAACGTCACGGGCCGCCCCGCCGGGTTGCGGTCCGCCCGCTCGGTGGCGGCCTGAGCCACGTCGACCATGTCGGCCGATCCGTCGAACGCGCGGTAGTCGAACCCGTCCGGCGCCGGCCCCATCGGCTGGAGCGCCCGCGCCAGCGCGCCCGTCCCGCACCCCAGCTCGGTCACGGACTGGGCCTCGGGCGCGTGCCGCCGGAGCAGTCCGCGCACGTAGCCGGCCCACATCGGGTAGTCCACGTGGGCCATCACGGCGTCGTAGCCGGCGGCGAGGTCGGAGTAGGGCGGGGCGGTCACGGGGTACGGGGTACGGGGTACGGGGTACGGGAAGATGGCGGGCCGGGCGGGGCGGCGCCACCGGGCGGGGCGGAAGACGGCC